>CAYRHU010000013.1:7956-34751 GCA_964424155.1 uncultured Chitinophaga sp. | reverse complement strand
TTCCCCTTCACGTCCGTATATTCATACTGCAGTTCCTTTACTTCCTTAGCGGTCCGGTTGATCTGCCGGATGGTATTGTCTGCATAATGCCCGTTGTAGATGTAGATCACCGCGAGCAGGGAGAGGAACAAAAAGAACGGGACCTGTTTCACCACCGACTGATAATTCAGCCAGCGTTTCCAGCCGGTATATCCCTTTGGAGGATGACCCGGTGTGGAATTCGGGTTCCGTTCTTCCGGATTTTGCTGTTCCTGGTTCATGAGTTGTGAGCTCGTTTTGGTTTTTCAGACCCCGGATCCAGCCCGGAGTGGTTGATTTCAAAGGATATAGATTTTCCGTTTTTTATACCCTCTATATTTACAAACTTGGATTCTGTCGTTAACCCATCATTCTTTTTTCCGCCACTCTCAGTTTCGCGCTTCTCGAACGCGGGTTTTGTTTCATCTCTTTTTCCGAAGGGATCACCGGTTTTTTGGTGATCACGATCAGTTCATTCACAGATTCGGTGCTGATAAAAGGGTGTTCTTCCGGTTCTTCGAATGAACCGCGACGGAAAAAATTCTTAACCAGCCTGTCCTCCAGGGAATGAAACGTGATGATGGCCGCCCGGCCGCCCGGTTTTAGCAAGGATGGGATCTGCTGCAGCATTTCTTTTAACGCACCCAATTCATCGTTCACTTCAATGCGCAGCGCCTGGAAAACCTGGGCAAAGTATTTCTGTGGATTTCCTTTAACTGTTTCCCGGACCGCATTTTTAAAACCTTCGATCGTTTTCAGCGAGGTGGTGCCGCGAACCGCCACGATCTTTTTAGCCAGCGTTTTCGCATTGGTCACCTCCCCGTACCGTTCAAACAGTTTATGCAATTGCGGCTCGGGGTAGGTATTCACGACTTCAAAGGCTGTCAGTGACTGGCGCCGGTCCATCCGCATATCCATGTCGGCATTGAAGCGGGTTGAAAAACCACGGTCAGCCTGGTCGAACTGGTGACTGCTCACCCCCAGATCCGCCAGGATACCATCCACCGCTGTGATACCATGCAGGCGAAGGAACCGTTGCAGGTGACGAAAATTCTGCGGGATAAAAAGCACCCTTTTGTCATCCGGATGGCCAGCCTGAACGGCAGGCAGGTTCTTTGCGGCTTCGGCGTCCTGGTCAAATGCGACCAGTTTTCCTTCTGCTCCCAATTTTTCCAGGATGGACCGGGCATGTCCGCCACCGCCGAATGTGCAGTCGACATAGATACCATCCGTCCTGATGTTCAGCGCCGCTATCGTTTCCTCAAGCAGAACCGGTATGTGGTATCCTGTTTCCAGAATTATGATTTAGGCTTTTGCAATCATTCGCTCTTTCCGCCGCTACCCAGCACCTGGTCGCCCAGGTTACTTAATGCGTCCGAAGAAATTGAATCAAAGAACTTTTTGTACTTATTACTATCCCAGATTTCCAATTTGTCGCCGGTCGCCATCAGCACGATATCTTTTTGCAGTTCGGCATACACTTTCAGGCTGGGTGGCACCAGTATCCTTCCGGCCGTATCGGGTTCCACATAAGTGGCCCCGTTCAGAAAGGCCCTTCTGAATTCCCGCTGTTTGGGGTCGAATTCGTTCAGGCCGTTGATCCTTGCAAAGAGCGGTTCCCATGTTTTCATGGGATAAAGGGAAAGACATCCTTCAAGACCCCTGTTGATAACGAACCGGTCTGCATTCCCTTCCGGCAATTGTTTTTTGAACCCCGCCGGGAGCAGAAAACGCCCCTTGGCGTCCAAAGTGGCCTCGAATTCTCCGAGAAAACCTGTCATTATCAGTTAATTGGGTCAATTTTGTATTAATTGACACAAAATAACACTTTTTCCCACTTAACCACCAAATTTTTCTGATTTTCTTTTATCCCCACTCCTGTTTCGTACAAAATGCCCTGCTGTAAAGGGTTTCAGGGCCCAGGTAACCGAATCATCCCCAAAACCTGGTGAATAGGCTGTGGATTGCGGTGGATAAGCTGTGGAAACCTGTTTTTTTGCCCGGGATTGAAAACTATCCGTACTTGCCCTTAAACATTTTCCTTGACAAAAGCGGGTTACACTGGCAAACCTTTATATCAGAAGTTAGGCATCAGACCGGGTATGAAATTGTTGCTGATCAACCAGCCGGAACAGTATAACGCGTTGCTTGGGATGAATCCTTCAGAACTTCTTTGCGGGAAAAATGAAATCCCTGATCTCATTCACCTGTTTGCGGAAACCTATTCGGCATTTGAAAACAGAATGAAAAAAATCGGGCCCCTGATCCGGAAAAACCGCAGGCTCGTGATCTGGGTTTCCTGGTATAAAAAAACCGCTCAAATACCAACGGATATCACGGAGGACCGGATCCGCCGTTTTGCATTAATGAATGAACTGGTTGACGTGAAGGTTTGCTCGGTGAGTGAGATGTGGAGCGGTTTGAAACTGGTGGTGCCATTGCTGAAACGATGATTCAAACCCTGATCTCTTCACCTTTTACTAAGTACTTTTTACCGGAGACTAAATAATTTTCCGATCCGCACTTAAAAATTGGGCCGGTATGAGTAATTGTGTAAATTTATCAAAGCGGATCATTTTTGAACCTCCACGGCTGAACCGCGATACAAGCCGGCCTTATGGCAGAAACAATTCCACCTTGCCGTACCGGGCCCATTTGATTAAGTAGCCTATTTTCCGTTTAAGCAGTTTCACCCTGTGAAACTTCAGCACTGTATGCAGGTATGATGGATATCCCCCTGCATGTGCCCTTGTATTATTGTGTTAGGTCTGCTGATTCGGTATTCACAACGAACACCACACGTTTTGATACACTTTAATAAGGATTGTATGCTGCATACCAAAACCAAAATCACCCGCTCCCGCTTTTCAGGACCAGCAAGCCTGTTGCTGCTTTGTCTGACCGCACTGGCAACCCATGCGCAGAAACGGGATACCATTCCTGCCCGACGGGTAACGGCGCCGGTTAATGTGACCAACCGGGTTGTAACAACGACAAAAGATACAGTACCTCAAAAAAAAGTGACGGTTCCCGTAAAAGTGACCCGGCCCGTGCAGGATACCGTACGACCCGGCATCATTCCCGGGATCACCGATAAAATCGGCGCGCTGACGAAATATCCCGACACCCTGGATATCGGGGAATACCTGATCGTGGTGGAATCGTATGACAAGGGCGGGGAATGGAACAATAACAACAAGACCTATGGCAAACTCAACGGGATCGGAAGAGTAAAATTCAAATGCCCCGCCACCTATACCATCTGGCCGGGATTATGGAAAAATGCCGTCATCAAACCGGTGAAATACACCGTGGTCAGTAATATAGCCACAAAGGAGACGGAGATCAGCGCCCGGGACGCGGCCGCACTCGGACTCAAAACACAACCCGGCGATGAGGTGGAGCTCGACATGCCGCATATCAACGGCAAGACGCTTGAAATTTCAAAATATATATCTGATATCAAGGGAATAAAAACCCCTGAAGGGATCAGGGTCCGGTTCACGAATATTACCGTGCAGGTTTTGAAAGCAGGTGCAACACTCGGGCAGGTACTGACCGGTTCCGCGAAATATCCTACGGACCCGGCCATTCCTCCGGCGCCATTCACACTGAATATTTCGCCCGGATTTACACTGGAGATAAGCACCGTTACTTTCAATCCGGGGCAACAGGCGCTGGTCACCGCCAACCTGCTGTTACCGGTTTCGCTCACACAAAACACCGAATGTGCCAGAGGCCGCCTTGACCTGGGCAGTTTCCGGTTATCGCCCACCTGTGAGTTTTACAAAGAACTGAACGGACAGAATTATGGTGTGTTCGGGGTAGGCAATACCACGCTGGCCATCAGCGGCCGCGGTTTCGTAGCGGATTTCAGCTCCACACAGACCTATGCCGCGTCCGGGAAACCCGCCTCGTGGAAGGGAGTGGTATTGATCCAGGGTGGTTCAAAAGGATCGGCGACCGGTACGGTTGTTTCCAATATCGGGTACATGCAGGCCGAATATTCATTCACTAATGGTATAGTGGAGAGCAGTGGTCTGTCTGCGATATTCCGAAATATCAACAATTATGGATATGGGGCCGCTCAGCCTTACGGTTACGTGATCGAATTCGGAAGCAGCAAAGCCACCGTGAATGTAGCGGCCAGCAAGGTTTCGGGTGGAAGCATCATGCAGGGAAAGATCACATTGCCCCGTACGGCGGTGCGCCAGGCCAATAACGACGCCGTGGTGCTTACGGATGCGAATATTACGATCAAATCCTCTATGGACCTGATCGGGTACAGCATGGTAGCCGGTGACCAGACCCTGTACTGGGGCGACCTTATCGCTGCCGGCGGAGGCGACCGCAAATCATTTGGCGTGGAGAACATGGACCGGATGGCCTGGTTGTATTTCTCCGCGGAAGCGTCAGCTCCCTTTGTGCCAACATCCGTAAGCGGAAAGCAATTCCTTGCACCCTTCACTTCCCTGAACGCAGGTGTGGTGGAAACCTATAAGATGCAGGGCGCCAGCTTCAGCAATTTCGGCATCCTGGTTGTGAACAGCGCGAATGTGCCCTCCCCCCTCCCGCCCAATGACCCGGCGATACCGGCAAACAATAACCCGGTTTGGTTCCGGCTGAATAAAAAGGATTTCTGCTGGATGAATGTCGTTACCGAAGGAGTTCATTGCAGTGTGAAGGGCGATATCATGGAATCACCCGGACTGAAACTGGGTGATCCATCCAAACCATTGTACGTGGGCATGGTTCCTTTTGAAACCCTGACGATGAATCCTGAAAGACAGAATGCCAAACCTTTCAGCAGCATATTGGTGCAATGCGTGGAAAGCGCCGTGATCACCTGCGATTTTCAGTCGCATCTCAAACTTCCCGAACCGGTCGGTGATGTGCTGTCATTTAAAGAAATGGTCTTTACTTCTACTGCCAATAACGCGGGGGGAAAACTTTCACTGAAGCCAGGCGATTCTCTCGCGTACTGGGGACTGCAACTGGTACCCAAGCCCGGTTTCGATGACGCGGGTCTGGTAAGTGTCAAAACAGGACAGATCATATTAACTGCGGCGGGACTGGCCGAAACAAGACATTTTGCGCAGCCTTTCTGGCTCACCTGGGGGGAGATGCTGGCGAATGGTTCCATGGGACGATTGTTCTTTGATTACAATTCTGCCGGTCAGCAATTCGACAAGTTCAATTTCACGCATACCGCCGTTGCGCTGTCACCCATCGATCCCGACCCGGCGAAAAAAGGTTTTCTGCGGGTGGGCGGCACCGCTTATTTCCCCTTCTTCGGAGGCGATTACCTGCATATCATCGATACTTATACACCCGGTATGATGGCCGATCCCTTCAACGGTCGTACCGTAACCCTTAGTAATGCAGCCATAGGCGCTTTCCAGCCATCCGATCTTACCATCGGGGGCAACTGGTCCGACGGGTTGGGTATTTTCAATTTCACCATCCAGTACGCGGCTGCGTCGCAGGACGGGTTCCTCGGTACAGGCATGAGTTCATTGCGGAACCTGACCGGAGGCGATATCGGCTCCACGCTCGACATGAACAGCCGTGGTACCTGCATCCGCATCGGTTCCAACCTCATGGACCAGCGTTCGATCAGCCTGGGTCCGGTGGCCAACATCTCGAAAATCACCCGGATCTGGGGTTGCCTCTGTGTAAAGAACGACAGTTTTGAAAACATGGTGGTCGGCGGCGAAGTGACGGATGCCGCCAATGTAAGCGTAGCGGCCAGGGTGGGTTCCTATCTCTCCGCCATTTTGCAGATCACTCCTTCGCTGGCCCGGATCACGATCGACGGTGAAGCCTATATGTCGCTCGCCCTCTCACTCGATGCAATGGTGAGCGGGCATATGCAGCTCACCATGAACTGGGCCGAAGGATTCCTGGAAGGCGAGGTGATGGGTAAGTTCCGCGTTGCGGAAGGAAGCCTGGTGCTGAGCGGCAGCTCGCTCGAGGCGGAAGGACAACTGAACTGGCATGTTGGGATCGATTTTAATGAACTGCAGGGTATGGTGGCGCTGCGGATGATGTCGTCGACCGGCGTGGCGGGGCTGGGCGGCGGACTGGGCGGCGGAATGGGTATCGGCGCGGCCTTTTATATCGGAATGAACGCGCCGAAATCAAGGGCCTGGGTATTGATGGGCGATGATCCGCGTTATGCCCTTAACCTAACGCCTATGCCTGACCGATTATCCGGCATCTACGGTTCATTGCAGGTATCGCAAAGCATCAGTCTCTTTATCATCTCGGGTGGTTATGAACTCCATGTGGGCCTGGGAGCATTTACCCTCACCCCCGCATCGGCTACCCTGCTGGGGGCGCTTGCGGCCGGACCGGGACTGCCCTATATCGTCGGCAACCTCGGGGGGCGGATTCATGGAGAAATTCTCGGGGGACTCGTATCGGCCGCGGCATGGTTCAACCTGCAGCTCATGGGACCCTATCCCTTCTCATTCCAGGGAACGGTAGGACTGGAGGCCTGCGTGCTCTGGGTGATATGCGGTTCGGTTGATATCACCATCGGTCTGAATACTACGGAAGGATTCTATATACGCTAACAGGTAAAGGAGATAAACTACACACCATGACCATCGTCAAAAAAATAATCGCGGTATCCGTTCTTTATTGTACGGCCGCATACCAGATAAATGCACAAAATGCCGTAGCCGTCAGCAGTAATCCCGGGCCGGGACTGCATGTGGCGCTCAACTGGTCGCCTTACAGCGGTGCGGTGAAGTATAATATTTACAGGAAGAACGAAGGCGCCCCGTCATACCCCGCCGCACCCATCAATACCGCACCGGTTCAGGTGCTTTCCAGCTGCACAACCATCCGGTCTTTGCTTATCACATCACCGGATTCCACGGAATGGAAGATCGTGGCCAAAGCATTATCCGGCCCAGGCCCGGGATTATTCAATCCGTGCACGGTAAATACACTGGCCGCCGGTTCGGAAAAACAAAAAAGGCTCCATGTGCTGTCAAGGGCTTCAATGCCCATCGCAATGGTGGCAGGCCTGGGTTACCGTGACAATACCGTTACCAACGGAAACAGTTACCGTTACCGTATCGTTGGCCTGAACGCGGCCAATACCGTTGTGGGTACCGTTGTAACCGATCTGCCCGTTACGGCCGGAGTATTTGCAGCGCCGCCGCCACCCGCCTCCGTACTCACAGAAGGGGGCGATGATGCGGTGCTTGTGAGATGGGATACCGTTGGAGGGGCCGCGGGATATATCCTCGAAAGGGCCATGGCCGCCCCCGGTCCGTATACACGCGTAAACGAAAGTCATTTTGCCGCAGAAGTGAAAAATCACCTGAACGGGGATACACTGATCCCTTCTGCAACAGGTATGCTCGACTATAAACGGTATACCGTTGTGCTGGGTAAGGATTCCACGCACCTGGTCAATGGCATCCCGGTGGGTGGCCCCAAGAATAACAGCAGCTATTATTACCGGGTGAAGAGCATCGATCTGTTCATGCGGGCCGGTTCGCCTTCGGCTGTGGCAGGTCCCGTTACACCCAGGGACAGCACTAATCCCTCCGTTCCGATGGATCTGTCGGCGATTGCTGATGATGCGACGGGACATGTTACGGTACGCTGGCAGCAGGTGGTACGGGATAAGAACGGGCACTGGGAATATCCCGACAGCACGATCAAATACAGGTTGTACCGTTTCACCAGTTCCGAAAACCCCAATAGCATTGCTTCAATTTACCTGGGAGAATTGCCCACGATAAAAGGACTTAAGTACCGGGACTACACCGACACGGATCCCAATTTGCGATCGGCATTCGGCGACAAAACCTGGTGGTACCGGGTGCGTGCGATCGACCAGTCGACCAATATCAGCCAGTGGTCCTCGGGCGTATCCGCGATCGTAAAGGATATCACCAAACCTGACATTGTGAAGAATCTTGTGACGAAAGGCTTCGAAGATTACATTTCCGTAAAATGGCAGCCGAACAGCGAACCGGACCTGGCCAGTTATATGGTGTACCGGAGTCTTTGTCACCTGGGTTCCTGGGTCGACTGCGCCAAACAAAAGGAATGCCGCGAATGGCAGAATTATAACCCGGAGAAATCGGATCCAAAGGACGGAAGGAACCCCGACAATCCCAGCAGTGCCAACCCCTCCGGGACCTCCAAAACCCCGCTGCCCTGCCCCTGCAGCGGACCCTTTGTATTTCTTGGAGAGATCACAAAAGATTCCGTAGGTCGTGCGATTTCAAAAGGCAATTTCTTTTTCGACGACCGGACAATTCCAGCCGGTTCGCCGCTTTGTTATGCCTATTGGATAAAAGCCAAGGATTCATCCGGCAACCAAAGCGGTTCCTGGCCCATTCCTTCCGCAGCGGAACAGGCGCAGATCAAATGTGAACGATTGCGCGACAGAACGCCGCCGGAGCATGCCATCATTTCCGGATTGTATGCGCAGGCCGAACAGGTGCGGGTGGAATGGATCGGTCCGCCGACACAGGACACCCGGGCCTATCACGTGTATCGGGCCGAAGGAACAGATCCTAAAGATGAGCCGACTGGCGCGGCTTATACCTGGGTGGGCGGGATGACAGTTGAATTACCACCGGCCCTGCCTGTCGTGCTGGCAAGCCCCTATGTGCCACCGGGTATTGCCACCTGTGATAAGATCTCTGTACAGGCAACCCCCTGGATGAGCCAGGGATATTTTGAAGATAAGTCCGTCAAACCGAAACTCACTTACTGGTATAAAGTGGTGGGTATCGATTATGATGGCAATGAAACACCGCTCGACAAGGCCGCCGCGATCAGCACATTCAGTTTCACAAGAAAATTACCCGGCGCGCCTGTGATCACTTCGATCGACAAACAGGCTGAACCCTGCGCCGTGATCCTTAAATGGTCGCCCGGGTATGACCCGGCCAGCCAGGTAGGTTTTATCGTTTACAGAAGTAATGCCGCGGCTGGTCCCTTCCTGCCCGTGGTCACGAGCCCGGTTACCGGGAACAGCTTTACGGATACGAACGTGGTGAAGGGACAGACCTACTGGTATGCCACATCGGTGCTGATGAAGAACGGGCGCTTGTCGCCGATGTCGGCCGTTAAAAGCATAACCCCTTAGATCATGAACACTAAAATGAAAAAGAACATTCATTCACCTTCAAAAATAACCGCGATGAAATCCCGCCAACTTGTTCTTACGCTTAGTTTATTCCTGATCACTGGAACAGGCAGCCGGGCGCAGGACCCGAACTGGGTAAAGAACAATACCTGGTATTTCGACAATTTTACCAAGGACGTACTTCCCTGGTCCATGTTCCGGGAAACATTTATCGGGGTGGCGCCTGCCCCTTCCGCGGATTTCGACCAGGTGTTTTACGACGCTTTATACAAAACACAGTTGGCTGCAAAAGGGCATTGCTACGGTATGGATGTGATGGCCATGCTGATGATGAAAAACGGCGGCCACCTCGGGTATTGTCATCCTCCCTATATGTATTCCGGAACGATCGGTTCCCCGGCCAGTCCGGGTGATTCCATCGGTCCGGCCGACCCGAATTTAAAAATGGCCATCGGCCTCGTGCATGGCAACCAGATCAATCATGGTTTCCTGTCCTTCCTCCTGGATGTGATCGCCATCGCCAAAAGCCGTGACGGGCGTTATACCTATTCGCAGGTCAATTATTACCTGGCCAAAAATGATCCGCCCGTAATCAGTGTGACCAAGGATCTGTCACCGGCAGACGGGGGGCATGTGCTGATCCCTTTTTTCACAAAAGACCTGGGAGCCACGAAGCGCATCTATGTGTATGACCCCAACCGCACCTATTACAAATCGGGAGCCGATGGAAAGGACTGGTATGTGAACCAGAATAATTACATAGAAGTGAACAATGCCACCGGCGCCTGGAAATTCAATATGGGAAGCGAGGACTGGTCGGGCAGTCCCGGAGGCGGCGGGCATTGCATTGTTATCCCGCTTTCGGTCGCGGGCAAAAGGGACCGGTTGCCGCAATCATTGCTGGCAGACGGGGCTTATGCGCTGAACACCATTTTCATCTTTGGCAATGTCAAAGTAGACCAGGTAACGGATATGAGCGGTAAAAAGCGTCTCTACAATAGTAATGGAACGAACCTGGAAACCTGTGAGGAAAAAAGATTGAGCAACGTAATGCCTTTCTACCGGTTCGATGGTGCGCTTTCTTCGAGCGGGCCATCAAGGAACAACGCCTTTTTCTTCAGGGGGGCCGACCCTGTTAAGTTGCGTTACCGGGCTTTTGGGCATTTCAGGATCGGAATGATCTATAAAGGAAAGTATTATGAGATTTCCGGAGAGGGAAAAGGATCCGCCGCAGAATTCTGGCCGGATAAACGGTGGGTCAATCCCTGCATACGCGCGTCAAAATGAGCCGTAGCCGGATTTTCCCTCATCTGTTCTAAATTTGCGTCAGTTTCAATACAACAGTTGGTTGTGTTATGACAGACCCCAGGCAACTATCCATCCTTGATTTTACCTATGAGCTTCCCGATGACCGGATCGCGAGGTACCCCCTGCCGGAAAGAGATGCCTCTAAACTGCTCGTCTATAGAGAAGGTCATATTTCGGATGATTGCTACCGGAACATCAGCGCACATATACCCGAAAACTCCTTACTGGTTTTTAACAACACCCGGGTGGTAGAGGCCCGGCTGCTCTTTCAAAAACCGACGGGTGGCGTTATCGAGATTTTCTGTCTGGAACCTCATGAACAATACCCCGATATCACCTCGGCCATGATGCAAAAAGGAAACGTACTGTGGCATTGCCTGGTGGGTGGCGCTTCCAAATGGAAACGGGGACAGGTGCTGGAGAAAAAAATCCGTACGGGCGGCGGGGATTTCATCCTCCGGGCGCAATACAGGGAAAAAAATCCCGGTTCGTTTGTAATTGAAATGTCCTGGACACCGGCCGGTTGTTCATTCGCGGAAATACTTCATCGGGCAGGAGCCATCCCGCTTCCACCCTATTTAAAAAGAAACGCGGAAGAATCCGATAAAACCAGGTACCAAACGGTATATGCCGAAAAAGAAGGATCCGTCGCGGCGCCAACGGCCGGTCTTCATTTTACGGAAAGGGTGCTTGAATCCCTGCGGGCCAAACAGATCGGGATGGAATACCTCACCCTGCATGTTGGCGCCGGCACTTTCAAACCGGTGAAAAGCGAGACCATGCAGGAACATGAGATGCATGCCGAATGGATCGATGTACCCCGCTCCGCCATTGAACACCTGCTTGAACATACAAATAAACCGGTCATCGCTGTGGGGACCACATCACTCCGAACGCTGGAGAGTTTGTACTGGCTGGGGGTGAAGAGTCGGGAGGCGGGCTTGCCCGCCGTAGCTTCAGCGAAGGCGGGAGGCGGGAGGCGGGAGTCGGGAACGCTTGGGCAATGGGAGGCGTATGACCTTGCGAAAAAAAATATCCCGGTAAAAGAAGCGCTTCAATCTCTGCTGGAATGGATGCGGAAAAATAAACAGGAGCGGCTGATAAGCAAAACACAGATCCTGATCGCGCCCGGATATCCCTTTAAGATCGTAAACGGGCTGATTACGAATTTTCACCAGCCGCAGTCTACCTTATTATTGCTTGTGGCGGCGTTGATCGGCGGGGACTGGAAAAAAGTATATACGCATGCACTGGTAAACGGGTATCGTTTCCTCAGTTATGGGGACGGCAGTCTTTTGTGGAGAAAAATTGATCCGGTGTCCTCTCAAAGCTTTTTTGCAGGGAAGGCGGGAAAGCGGTAAGTGCTATTATCTATTTGTAATCGTTTCCTGTTTTACCGGCAAGCCGGGCTTATTACCTTTTGAGCGGGTATTAATTATTCCGCAACGGAATTTCGATCGTGAAAGTGCTCCCCTTCCCCAGCGTGCTCTCCGCTTTAATATCCCCATCATGGGCCTCCACCATGGTTTTTACATAGCTCAGCCCAAGGCCAAACCCTTTTACATTGTGCACATTGCCGGTATGGGCGCGGTAGAATTTTTCGAATATCCTTTTTACGGTTTCCCGGTTCATGCCGATGCCGTTATCCTCGATCTTCATGGTGAAATGTTTCCCGTTGGAATGCGTGCTCAGTTTAATGACCGGCGGGGTGTTTTCTTTTGCGTACTTCACGGCGTTGTCCACGAGGTTGTTCACGAGGTTGGAAAAATGAACTTCATCGGCGTTGATCAGGTCCGTCTGGGCCTCGAGGTCCAGTTCCACTTTTCCGTGTTTCTCTTCCAGTTGCAGCGTGAAATTATCCACCACGTCGCGGATCACTTCGTGTACATGAAGGGGTTTGAGGTTGAGGTCCACTTCCTGTTTATCGAGCTGCGATGCCTTGAGTATCGTTTCCACCTGCCGGTTCATGCGCTGGTTTTCTTCCTTGATGATATCGCTGAAATAAACCAGTTTGTTCCGGTCCTGGATCACCTTGTCATTCCGCATGGCGTCCACTGCCAGCGAAATCGTGGCGATCGGCGTCTTGAACTCATGCGTCATGTTATTGATGAAGTCGTTCTTGATATCGGCGAGTTTCTTTTGCCGCAGCATCGTGCGCACCGTCAGGGTAAAGGCGGCCAGGATAATGACGGTGAAAAGCACGGAAATGATGATCTGCCAGAAAAGTGATTTCAGCACCAGTCCCCTGATATTGGGTACGACCACGAACAACACTTCATTCACGCTCAGGTTTTCCCCTGCAGTACCGCTGAGCGCTTCGAGCCCGCTGTTGTAGACAAAATTCTGCGTGGTATCGGAAAAGGCATTTACAAAATTGGGCGAAGCCTTTTCAAAGATCATATTGCCACTCCGGTCGAATGTGGCGATGCCGAATTCGAATTGAATGTTTTTCAGATCGTTTTGCAAAAAAGCTTTTTCAAACCGCTGGCGGATATCCTCCACCGAGAACCGGCTCGCCACGGTCTGGGGTTTGAAGATGTCGATTGAAAAATCATCCGGCAACACCAGTCCCCGTTTGGTATTGCCGATCAGGTTGTTTCCTTTGTGCTGAGACAACTCCTCCGCCACCAACCGGGTGCTTTGCTCCACATTATGCTTGATCTGCTCGCGGCGGAGGGAAACCATGTTGCGCAGGGCGGAGTTTTGGTTGATAATGATCCCCACCAGCGAAAGACTGATCAGAATGCTAATAATGGTAAATATGCGCTTCACGTAAAGGCCTGGCTTCTAAGATAAAATTTTTTGTACAGGTAATCTTCCCGCAAAAATACATTTCCCTGCCTGTTAAATATCCCCTGGAGAGGGTATACCGGTCCATTTTAACGGGGATTTAGAAGGATCGTCCCGGAAAACCGCCTGGTTATGGTTATTTCACAATCCTTAAAAAATAAACAGGTCTTTTGAAAAAAGATATTATGTGCTAAATTGAATTATGATTGAACCGGCTCCCGGCATACTGCTGATCGCGGATCCTTTCCTGAAGGATCCCAATTTCCTGCGTACGGTGGTTTTCCTTTGCGAACACCGGGAAGAAGGCAGTTTCGGATTCGTACTGAACCGGCAGTTTGAGAATACCCTGGATGAACTTATCCCCGAACTCGAGGGACATAAGATCCCGGTATTCTATGGGGGACCCGTACAGGTGGATACCCTTCATTTCCTGCACCAGCTTCCGGAAGAAATTCCCGGGGGCCAGGAAGTGATCAAGGGGGTTTACTGGGGCGGTGATTTTGAAGCGGTGGTGACCCTGTTAAAGAAAAAGGAACTCGATGCGGCCCGAATCCGCTTTTATATCGGTTATTCCGGGTGGGGGGAAGGACAGCTCAAAGATGAGATGAATGAGAAAACATGGCTTACCGTAAAGGCCACCCGTAAACTTGTTTTTCACAAAGATTATTCAGAGATATGGAAAGAATCCCTGAAACACCTGGGCGGAGATTATGAGATGATGGTGAATTTCCCGATCGATCCGCAGTTGAATTAAACGCAAACCCCTGTCTCCCCTAAGGGAGGACTTAGGCCGACTTGTCCTGTTTCAGCAAAACTTTTAAAGTACTGGTTTAAGTTTAAAATATAACGAGGACTTTCGATTATCTCAAATCCTTTTGTGAAATGAAAAAGTTAATGACGGTCTGCCTGGTTTCTTTATTTTCTATTGCCAACCCGGGTTGCCATTCACTGAAAAACCTGGGTGCCGTCCCTTCTGATCTGGAGATGATCCTGGGACTCAGAGATGCATTATCGCAGGGATTGTTCAGGGGACTGAACGCTTTTGCTGATCCTGAAGGGAATCCGCTGGTGCGGTTTGTATTCCCGGGTGAAGCGGAAAAGATCGAAAAGACGCTTCGTGATCTTGGGTTCGAGAAAGTGATTAACCAGGTTACCGGAAAATTCACCCGGGCTATGTCATCGGCCGTGAACACGGCCCGCCCGCTTTTTTTTGACGCCGTTAAAAACATGAGTTTTAAAGACGCGGTCAAAATCCTGGTAACGGATAATCCTCACGCGGCAACGGATTATTTCAAACAGGAAATGAAACCCGGTCTGATGACGGCTTTCCGGCCTATCGTGGACAGCACGATCAAAACCGAAGGAGCCGACCGGGAATGGAATGGGATCACCCGTGTCTATAACAGCATTCCTTTTATCAGCAAACCGCTGGAGAGCAACCTTACTGATTTCATCTCAGCCCGCGTCATCGACCTGATGTTCCTGATGGTGGCCTCTGAAGAAGAACAGATCCGCAGTAAATATGAATTCCGGAAAACGGATATGATGAGAAAGGTGTTTACCTGGGCGGAAGGAGAACTGAAAAAGAAAATGCAGAAGAACTGATTGAATAAAAGAACCCTCCTGCAGTACAGAAGGGTTCAAATTAGTTTTCAAAATCCGGATAACCCGATGGTCTTTCCTGGCAACATTTTAGTCAATGGCGATGGCGCCTTCCACCAGCACGGTCACTTTATTGTTCAGCACTTCCACAAATCCGCCCTGGATGTCAAAGTTCGATACATGACCCTGACCGGCCGAACCGGATCCGGGTTTGTCCTTTAATACCTTTACCCGCCCGGGCTTTAACGCGCTGACCAGGGGGGCGTGTTTTTCCAATACTTCAAACGAACCGCTGATCCCCGGCATCTGCACGCCGTAAACCTCGCCGCTGTAGAGTTTTTTCTCTGGTGTTAGTATTTCGAGTGTCATACCTGGGAAATAGATTAAGAGTATTTAGTATATAGTATTTAGTATTTAGAACTTAGTATTAAGACCGTACTAATCGTCATCCTTTAATGAATTGTAGAAAGCCAGTATCATTTTATAGATCTGCAAGGCTTCGTCGATTAGTGAATCAGCTGTTTCCTTCTCAAGGTAATGGATCCTGTATGCCAGTTCTAATTGTGTCTGAGCTTCATTTATTGAGCCCATCGAATATTCAAGAAATCGTTTAAACTGTTTGTTGGTGCCCCTGCCGGCTCCTTCAGAAATATTACTTGGCACTGAGGCAGCGCAATTTCTGAGTTGAGCCGTGAGTCCGTATCGTTCATCCCCGGGAAAACTGGCAGTAATTTCATAAATCCTGACAACAAAATCCATGGATCGCTGCCAAATCTTAAGTTCTCTATACTTATGCATTCCCATCACACTAACCCTCCCCTCTAAATACTAAGTACTAAATACTAACCATCTTTCTTTATCCCTTCGCCTGCGCCAGCAACTTCTTACCCTTCTCTATCGCGTCATCGATCGTACCCACCAGGTTAAAGGCGGCTTCAGGATATTCGTCCACTTCACCGTCCATGATCATATTGAAACCGCGGATGGTTTCCTCGATCGGCACCAGCACCCCTTTCAGTCCGGTAAAGGCCTCGGCCACATGGAAAGGCTGGGAAAGGAAACGCTGCACCCGGCGGGCACGGCTCACCACCAGTTTGTCGTCATCGCTCAGTTCGTCCATACCCAGGATGGCGATGATATCCTGCAATTCCTTATAACGCTGGAGCATCAGTTTCACGCGGTTGGCGCAATTATAGTGGGCCTCACCCACGATCAGCGGGGTCAGGATCCGGGACGTGGAATCCAGCGGGTCTACCGCGGGATAGATACCGAGGTCGGCGATCTTTCTCGACAATACCGTGGTGGCGTCGAGGTGGGCGAAAGTCGTCGCCGGCGCCGGATCGGTCAGGTCATCCGCCGGTACGTAAACCGCCTGCACGGAAGTGATCGATCCGTTCTTGGTGGAAGTGATCCTTTCCTGCATGATACCCATCTCGGTGGCCAGCGTGGGCTGGTATCCCACCGCGGAGGGCATACGTCCCAGCAGGGCCGATACTTCGGAACCCGCCTGGGTGAAACGGAAGATATTATCCACGAAGAAAAGAATGTCGCGGCCCTTACCCTGTCCGTCTCCATCGCGGTAATATTCCGCTACGGTCAGACCCGACAAGGCTACCCGGGCCCTGGCTCCGGGAGGTTCATTCATCTGCCCGAATACGAATGTGGCTTTTGAATCGGCCAGTTCCTTCATATCCACTTTGGACAGATCCCATCCCCCTTCTTCCATGCTATGCTTGAACGCGTCGCCGTATTTCATGATACCCGCCTCGATCATCTCCCTCATCAGGTCATTTCCTTCACGGGTTCTTTCGCCCACACCGGCAAACACCGACAAACCGGAATAGGCTTTTGCGATATTGTTGATCAGTTCCTGGATCAGTACCGTTTTACCCACACCGGCACCGCCGAATAATCCGATCTTACCTCCTTTTGCATAGGGCTCGATCAGGTCGATGACCTTGATACCGGTGAAAAGCACTTCAGAAGTGGTGCTCAGGTTTTCAAATGTGGGAGGCATGTTGTGGATGGGGCGTCCGCCTTCCTTGCTAACGGCAGGCAATCCATCGATCGGATCGCCGGTTACGTTGAAAAGGCGTCCCTTGATCCCTTCCCCTACAGGCATGGCAATCGCCTTCCCGGTGTCGGTCACTTCAGTGCCCCGAACGATACCTTCCGTACCGTCCATCGCAATCGTGCGGACACTGTCTTCACCCAGGTGCTGCTGCACCTCAAGGACCAGGATATCGCCATTTTCCCTCTTCAGTTCTAAGGAGTTATAAATTTCAGGAAGTTTGCCATCAAACTGCACGTCGATCACGGCGCCGATGACCTGTTTTACTTTACCAACGTTTGCCATATAGCTGATTTATGAGTCCCGAATGGGTTCGGGTTTGATTTCGAGCCGCAAAGGTAAGGTCGGGGGCTTAATTTGCCAATTAGAAAAACAATGATTTTTGACCTGGGGAAAAGCGGTGAAACCGGCCGGAAATATCTCTTTTGGATTTAGCCCCCGGGTTGTTTTTTCCGGATAATCAGACCGAGTGAAGTAACGATAAAGCGGCCGATCTGCAGCTTCAGATGGATGTCCTGTTTGTGAGGTAAAAAATCTACCGCAAAGTCCTCGGGCAACCCACCCAGCGAAAAGTCAGTTTCCTCCACATAATGGCCTTCCCATCGAAGTTCCTGTACAATTTCTTCTATATCCCGCTGGCGGAAAATGACGGTGGGGTCGTTATCCTGCGTTTCATCATTGGAGGAAATATTGTATTCCGTGGTATGAACGGCCCAGCCCCCGGGCTTTAAGGTCCTGAGCTGGTTGCGAAGAAATTCCATTCCCTTTCGGATGGTACCGAGGTGCTCAAAGGAGCAACTGCTCCAGTTAAAATCAAAATTCCTGAGATCGTTCGGAATGGCATTCATATCCACCGGCATGTATTCCACCCGTTGCCTGAATGTTTCGTGATCAATGATATCACATTTGTAAAGCGACTCCGCTCCCAGGCAAAGCTGGTTGTCATTCATCCAGCCTAATTCCACCCCCCGCTCCGGGTAGATATCGGTGGCCAGCACATCACATCCGGATTTTGCCATGACGGATGGCAGCGGCTCCGTACCAACCGCGAACCCTATGCCTCTTTTTCCCGGCTGAAGACAGCCTCTTTCCCGCAGGGCCTCCAACACATACACATATTCCCATTGTTTCCGGTGAAAGCGGGGTGCCTCTCCCAGTACGGAACACCAGCCGGCATACCAGTCGCTTTTAATATCACGGGCTTTGCAGAGTTCAGATTTTCTTCTCCTGCCCGGCTGGTCCGGAATTGTCCCGGCTCTCAGAATATCTGTTACTGTTTGCATGGCCCTGCTTTACATAAGTGATTCATAAATCGCGGCGTATTCCGCAGCTTTTTCTTCCCAGCTGAAATCATGACCCCGGCGGCGGATCTTTTGGGCCAGCCCGTTGCGTCCGTATTCTTTCATGCCATCCTGGAATACGGTCCGCATATGATCGGCTTCAAATGAGTTGAAATAAAAGGCCACGTCTTTACCTATTTCCGGGAGCGAAGTGCGATTGGAAAGGAACAGGGGTTTGCCAAAGATCATGGCTTCGACCACCGGGGCTCCGAATCCTTCGGCAAGCGAAGGCAGGGCGAACGCCATACAATTCTCCAGGTACCAGGCCTTGTCTGCCTCGGGAACCGGCCCAAGAATTTTCAGCCGGTCCGCCACGCCCATTTCTTCCGCCTCTTTTTTCATATTGCTGATATAATCAGGTTCATCCAACCGGCCCGCCACGACGAGCTCGATTGAACTGTCCTTCAGTAACGGCACCAGGGTATGAAAATTCTTTTTCCGGTTCACATATCCCATCGTAAACAGAAATGGCATGGCGGGCCGGTATCCGGAGGGCACGGGAGGAGGTGTGCTAACGTGATGCGTGCCATTATATACAACATGAATTTTCTTTCCGGCCGTATCCAGGTTTTCCAGCACATCTTTTTTACAATGATGCGAGATACAAACAATGGCGTCGGCCCGGTCGACCAGCTTTTGCGTGTGCTGCAGGCTTTGTCTTCTTTCTTTCGCGGGCTTGTCTTCGTGCAAACAGTTCAGGTCATGGATGGTCAGGAGCACTTTGATCCGCTGGTTCCGCATCGGAATGATGCGGCCCGACTGGAACGGGGCATGCCAGATGGCGCAATCCCATAAAAAGGGCTGTAAGAATCCCCGGTGCCATTTCTTTTCGGTAATACAGGATCCGGTATCCTCAAAGTTATCCTCTACTCCCGCCGGTACATAAAACCGGAGCCGGCTCCGCCCCTTTTTCGAAAAATGGCGGTTTACATAATTACCCAGGTTCAAACAATAGTGATAAAGACCTGAATTGGGATGACGCATCAGGTCGCAGTCCAGCATGATCTTTGTTCTTTTTCCTGGCATATTGTCGCTCGGTTATGGGGTCCGTTTTGAGTCCACGCCGGCCGAACCGATGTAACCAGCGCAAAATAAATGATGTTACATCCTCAGCAGCAGAGGTTACCAATACGGGAAGCTGATTTTAATCAGTTGCCGGGCGGGTAAATATCCTCCGGTATCCGGCAAATACGAATGATTTTTGACATTCCTTAACCCCGTAAAGACAGGCCGATGCAACGAATTGTTTTTGACTGTGAACGAATGAAATACCCGGACACCGGCCTGTATCATTATTGCCTGAACCTCGGCAAATACCTCGAAAAGAACATCAATCTCCGGGAGGAACAGCTTTTTTTCTACACCCCACCCTGGGACCGGGACTGGTCCCTCAGGCGGGATAATCATATCAGTCAAAATCCGCTCCATAAATTTATCCTCCCCCCGTTAGGGTCATTTGATATCTGGCACGCCACTTACCAGAATACACATTACATGCCCATGCGGAACCGGAAAATAAAAGTGGTCCTGTCCATCCACGATCTGAATTTCCTGTATGACGAAAAAAAATCAGCAACCAGGAAACAGAAATACCTGCGTTACCTGCAGGGACTGATCAACCGGGCCGACGCCATTGTCTGTATCTCCGAATTCAGTAAAAAGGATGTGAAGGAGCACCTGGATACCGGTCACAAACCGCTTTACGTGATCCACAATGGCACTAATTTGCTGCAAAAGCCGGAACTGAAACCCGAATCCTACAAACCCCGGAAACCTTTTCTTTTTTCCATCGGGGTCGTGAACCGGAAAAAAAATTTTCATGTATTGCTGCCCCTGCTGAAAAATAATACGATGGAATTACTGATCGCCGGGAAGTTTGACGACAACCATTATATCAGTCTCCTGAAAGAGGAGTCGAAAAAACTGGGAGTGGAAGAGAACCTGCACCTGTTGGGACGCATCTCGGAAAAGGAGAAATCCTGGTACTTCAATCACTGTAACGCCTTTGCATTTCCGTCGATTTCGGAAGGGTTCGGGCTGCCCGTGGTGGAAGCCATGAGTTGCGGAAAGCCGCTCTTTCTCTCCGACCGGACCGCGCTCCCCGAGATCGGGGGTGACGTTTCTTTTTACTTCAGGGATTTTCAGCCCGATCATATGGAGGAAGTATTTCATATCGGCATGTCGAAATATGCGGCGGAAGGGTTCCGGCAAAAGATCCGGGAAAGAAGTATGAGTTTTAACTGGCACCGGTCGGCGCGGCAATACCTGGAAGTGTACCGGTCATTATATTAATGTATAAAGCAGCTGAACGAATGAATGTTTACAGGAGATTACTGGCTTATGCACGGCCCTACCGGTTGTTCGTGATCCCTTTTTTCTTTTTTACGATACTGGCGGTGGTGTTCAGTGTTTTCCAGTTTGCGCTGATCATTCCGTTGCTGAATGTCCTGTTTAACCCGGAATCGGGCCCCGATTCCGTTACGGCTCCCGCATTCAGTCTTTCCACCGGGTTCATCAAAGACATCTTCTATTACCAGGTATACCGCCTCAAAGCGATCAACCCCGCCTATGCGCTTTACTTCATCACGTTTATCATCGTATGCGCCGTGCTGCTCACCAATCTTTTTCGTTACCTGGCGCAGCGAACCCTGATCAAGGCCAGGACCCTGCTTGTAAAAAGGATCCGGGAAGCGCTATTTGAAAAGATCAATCAGCTGCACATGGGATTCTTCACGAAAGAACACAAAGGCGACCTGATTTCGCGGATGAATTCCGATGTTTTCGAAATAGAGGGTGTATTTGCCAATTCGCTGGAAGTCCTGTTTAAAGAACCCTCGCTGGTGATCGGGTATTTCATCGCCCTGTTCGCCATTTCACCCCAGCTCACCCTGTTTACCCTGATCATCATCCCGCTTTCCGCCCTCGGTATCGCCACCGTGCAGAAAAAACTGAAAAGGGACGCGAAGGATGCGCAGGCCTCTATCGGCCGCCTGCTGACCATTATGGATGAAACGCTCACCGGTATGCGGATCATCCGCGCTTTTAACGCCACCGGTTTTACGCTGAAAAAATTCAGCCGGGAAAACGATTTTTACCGGAGGGCCAGTCTCCAGGGATTTAAAAGAAGGGAAATGGCGCCGGCCTTCTCCGAAGCGGCCGGGGTGCTGGTGGTAGCGGGGATCTTATTGTATGGCGGAAGCCTGATCCTGAACCGGGGACAAAGCGCCGCCGGTATACAGGCCAGCGAATTCATCGCCTTCATCGCCATCTTTTCGCAGGTATTGCGTCCCGCCAAGGCCATGGTGGTGGCAGGAGCCAATATCCAGCGGGGCCGGGGAGCGGGGGAAAGGATCATGGAATTGATTGATAAAAAAATAGAGGTCAGGGATAAGGAAAAACCGGTCAGCCTGAAAGAATTCCGCGAGGCCATTGAATTCCGTCATGTTGATTTTGCCTATAACGAAACCCCGGTGCTGCAGGATATCAGTTTCTCCATCCCGCGCGGAAAGACCATTGCCCTGATCGGCTCATCGGGAGTGGGTAAGTCCACCATCGCCGACCTCATCCCCCGGTTTTATGATGTTAAAGCGGGCGCCGTGCTCATCGACGGTATCGATGTGCGTGACTACAGTATGGAATCGCTGCGCAGCGTCATGAGTTTTGTTACCCAGGAGATTTTTCTTTTCAACGATACCATTTTCAACAACATTACACTGGGGCGCCCCGATGCCACCGAAGAAGAAGTGATCGCGGCGGCCCGGATCGCCAACGCGCATGAATTCATCATGCAAACCGAGAACGGGTACCAGACCCTCACGGGCGACAGGGGTATCCGTTTGTCGGGCGGGCAACGACAGCGGCTCTGCATCGCGAGGGCCGTATTGAAGAACCCTTCCATATTAATCCTGGATGAAGCCACTTCCTCGCTGGATACCGAATCGGAACGAACCGTGCAGGAAGCGCTGGGCCGCCTGATGCAGGGCCGCACCACGCTGGTGATCGCGCACCGGCTGAGCACCATCAAAAAAGCCGATGAGATCATTGTGCTGCACGACGGGAAGATCATTGAACGCGGTCATCACAATGAACTGATCGAAATTGATGACGGGGTGTACAAGCGGCTGACCGAGATGCAGCAAACAGCCTGAGTTTTGCAGAGAAAGATTGAATGAGGATAAAATACGGTTGTGGAGTAAAACTACCGGGTTGTTACCCGGACCATATAACGGAATCCAATATAGGAATGCGTTTCATCGGGTCTGAAGAACTGGCAGGCCGCCGGCTGCAGGTAATAGGGTGTGCTGTTCCATCCACCCCCCTTTACGACATAAAATGATCCCGTCTTATCCGCTTTTATTTCCGCGTTCATGACCTCCTCCCGGGGGGTTGAGGTCCACTCCGAAACATTTCCTTTCATATCATAGAGCCCGTAAGCGCCCGGCGGGTAACTGCCAACCGGGGCTGTAAGGAAAAAACCATCGTCGCGGTATGTTTTGATCGTGACCCGGCTGCCATCCAGGATATTCCCGAAATTGTACAGGTAGTTTTTATTCTTTTTCGGGAGATAAACGGTGTCCAATCCATCCGATGCCGCTGACTCCCATTCCGCGTTGCCGGGAAGATCCAGTTCGATGTCCGTTCCCAGAACAGGATCCGGCACAAATACCTCCCGGATCCGGGCTGTTTTCCACTGGCAGAATGCCAGCGCCTGCTTATAACTGATGCCGACCGCCGGGTAATCGTCATAATAAGCGCTGGAAAAATAACTCTTCACAAATGATTCATTAAAGGAATTGACAAAATCACGTATCCATACAAGCGTGTCGGGATAAATACTGATCAATTCATGATAACCTGAAAAATCAACCACGTACAGGATCTTACCCGCATCCACTTCATGCCGCCTCCCTGTTCTTTCACCCGGGTCGATCATCAGGCGGGCGAGACGCGGGTCTTCCCAGTCAATGCTTCGATTCCAGTCAACCGCGCCGTTACCGTCGCGGAAATGCGCGAGCATTGTATGTGCAATAGAATCCCGCACATAATGAACAAATTCCCGGTACTCCCGGTTGGTCACTTCCGTTTTTCCCATGTAAAAACCTTCTATGACCCTATAACGCGATCCGGGAGCCTTTTCCGGGGCACCGCCTGCATGAGTTAGTCCCCCGCTACTTTTTACCGGTATATAATTTACCTTCTGCTGAAGCTCACCCAATCCCAGTTTTTCGAGCAAACGGGCGGATTTCTGGGCCCCAGCGAAGGTGCTGAACAGAATCATTATGACGATCAGGGGGGTTCTCATGCAATACAACAGGTAAAGCGATGATGAATAGCAAGCTCCCTATACCTTCCTTAAAGCTAAAAAAAACGCCTGAATTCTTTCCTACTTTTGCGGCATGCAACTGACCGAAGTAAGCTCAGCAGCACTGGCAAAAGATTTTATCCGGGTGCATGTGGAACTCAACCGGAACAACCCCGCCTGGATCCGGCCCCTGGATAAGGACATCGATGATGTATTCGATAAGAATAAAAATAAAACCTTCCGCCATGGTGAAGCCACCCGCTGGATCCTGCATGATAACAGCGGCAGGCTGATCGGACGCATCGCCGCATTCAATAATAAAAAATACAAAAACAAAGGGGATGATGTGCCGGTGGGCGGTATCGGTTTTTTTGACTGCATCAACGACCAGGCAGCCGCCGATATGCTTTTCGACGTGGCAAAGCACTGGCTCATGCAACGCGGGATGGAAGCCATGGACGGCCCGATCAACTTCGGTGAGCGCGACCGGTGGTGGGGGCTGGTGGTTAAGGGCCATGAATTGCCTCCCATGTATTGCATGAACTTCAATCCTCCTTATTACCAGGCGCTTTTCGAGAACTACGGATTCAAAGGATATTACAACCAGATTTGTTTCGCGCTGGATGCAAAGAACCGGCTCATCCAAAAATTCTATGACCGCCATGCCGAATGTGCGAAAGATCCCGGTTTCAGTTCCGCCCATATCCGGAAGGATCAACTGGAAAAATTCGCGAAAGATTTCACCCTTGTTTACAATAAGGCCTGGGCCGGTCATGGCGGAATGAAGCAACTGGAGGAACGCGTGGTGCTGAAGATGTTCAAAACCATGAAACCGGTGATGGATGAGCGGCTCAGCTGGTTCATCTACTACAAAAACGAACCGGTCGGCATCTGGATCAACCTGCCCGACCTGAACCAATGGTTCAAGTACCTCAATGGAAAATTCGGGCTCCTGCAGAAACTTAAATTTCTCTGGATCAAATCCACGGTTAAAAACAGGAAATTCACCGGCCTGGTCTTCGGAATCGTACCTGAATGGCAGGGAAAGGGTGTTGACAGCTATATGATCGTGGAAGGCGCCAGGATCATCCAGAACCTGCAGATCCGGAATGGTGAGTATATCATGGGCGATCCTATATATATTGAGTATGAAATGCAGTGGATCGGCGAATTCAATCCCAAAATGATCAATGTGGCGGAGGCCCTGGGCACCTACCGGAGCCGGATACTGACAACATATCGTTACCTGTTCGACCGGGCAAAGGAATTTAAACCACATCCCATCCTCCACTGAGTTCAACGGGCCTAAAAAACCTTTTTTACCGGTGCCGCCTCACTTTATTAAATTGCAGGCGGTATGGATAAATTCATCGTTTCCGCCCGCAAATACCGGCCCCAGACCTTTGACACCGTTGTCGGGCAGTCGCATATCACCACCACACTCAAGAATGCCATCAAACACCAGCAGCTGGCACATGCATTCCTGTTCTGCGGTCCCCGCGGTGTGGGCAAGACCACCTGCGCCCGGATACTGGCCAAGACCATCAATTGCGAGAAACCCACCAAAGACGGTGAAGCCTGTGACCAATGCCCCAGTTGCGCTTCTTTCAATGAGGGCGCTTCGATGAATTATTTTGAACTGGATGCCGCTTCCAATAATTCGGTGGACAATATCCGTGACCTGGTGGACCAGGTTCGGTTTGTGCCGCAAACCGGGAAGTACAAAGTATATGTGATCGATGAGGTGCATATGCTCAGCTCCGCCGCGTTCAACGCGTTCCTGAAAACACTGGAAGAGCCTCCCCCCTACGCCATTTTCATTCTGGCCACTACCGAAAAACATAAAATTCTTCCCACGATACTCAGTCGCTGCCAGATCTTCGATTTTAAAAGGATCAGCACCGCTGATACCGTGCATCACCTGGAAGAGATCTGTAAAAAGGAAGAGATCAGGTCGGATTCGGCCGCCCTGCAACTGATCGCGCAGAAAAGCGAGGGTTGCCTGCGCGACGCGCTGAGCATCCTTGACAAGATCGTCAGTTTCACCAACGGTGAACTGGATTATGCCAACACCCTGGAGCACCTGAATATTCTCGACGCCGATTGTTATTTCCAGCTGCTTGACTGTATGCAGCGCCAGGATCTGGCGGGCGCCATGTTATTATATGATGAGATCAACCGAAAGGGATTCGAGGGTGACCTGGTGCTGAACGGGTTCGCCGAATTCATCCGCAATTTGCTGGTATGCCGGGATGAAAAGACAGCCGTCCTGCTTGAGGCCGTTGCCAATTTCAGGGATCGTTATATCGAAACAGCCCGCCAGGCGGCGCCGGCCCTGCTGATCAGCGCGCTCAACATTCTTAACGAGGCCGAACTCAATTACAAAGCGGCCCGGAATAAACGCCTGCATGTGGAACTGGCTCTCATTAAACTCTGCTACCTGCAACAGGCTTTGCTGGTAACAGCGGAAGGAAGCGGGGTGCAAAAAAAAAAGCTGATTGACGCCCCGCTGGCCTTTACTGCCACTCCCATCAAAATGTATACGGGCAGGCAGATAACGGAAACTCCCAAACCGGCCGGTCAATCGACGGAAGCCCGGTTGATCATCGAAACCGGCGTTCAGAATAAAATTCCCGAACCGGAAACGGAAACGGTAACAGCCGCAACTGTTGCGATTACAGACGACAAACCCCGGCCACAGGGCAAACTCTCGGCGCTTGACAAGATCCGGAAACAATACGGATCGGCCGTGATGAACGGGAACGACAATAAAAATCACCCCCTGGAAATGGCCCGTCTGCAACAGGCCTGGGCGGATTATATTCAGAAGCTGAAACAGGAAAAAAATCCCGCCGCGCAACCATTTGAACTGGCCCTGTTGCGGATCAGGGATGAGAATTCCTTTGAAGCCGTAACTGCCAATAATATCGAGAAACAATTCATCGAACAGGACCGCAACCAGTTATTCGCTTTCCTGCAGGAACGTTTGCAGAACCGGCTACTCCAGTTCAACGTGATCGTGGAGGAAAAAGCGGAGAACCGGCCACCCGTCGAACCCACACTGACCGCCCGCGAACAGTTCCTGAAAATGGCCGAGCAATATCCGCTGGTCAGGGAACTGAAAGAAAGGCTCCGTCTCGATCTTGACTATTAGGGGGTATACTGGTTCGAATTGATTGAACCACATAGGACATAGAAAACATAGAATAACACATAGGATATATCTATACAGGTTCTCCT
>CAYRHU010000013.1:0-7856 GCA_964424155.1 uncultured Chitinophaga sp. | reverse complement strand
ATAGGACATAGAAAACATAGAATAACACATAGGATATATCTATACAGGTTCTCCTATGCGTTCCCTTCTGTGTTCTATGAACTATGTGGTTCAAAGACTATTAGGTGGTATAATGGTTCGAATTGGTTGAACCACATAGGACATAGAAAACATAGAATAACACATAGGATATATCTATACAGGTTCTCCTTGCGTTCCCTTCTGTGTTCTATGAACTATGTGGTTCAAAGACTATTAGGTGGTATAATGGTTCGAATTGGTTGAACCACATAGGACATAGAAATTATAGAATGACACATGGGTTATATCAATACGGGTTCTCCTATGTGATCCCTTCTGTGTTCTATGAACTATGTGGTTCAAAAAAGGGAACTTACAGACTATTAAGTCACCCCCTCTCATTCATCATTTTGCCTTAATTTCGGCCAAAATTCAAAGGCAATGGCCGAAGTGATTTTAATGCCCCGCCTCAGTGACACCATGACCGAAGGGGTCATCGCCGCCTGGCATAAAAAAGTGGGTGATCCGGTTAAGAAAGGGGAACTGCTGGCAGAAGTGGAGACCGATAAAGCCACCATGGAACTGGAGAGCTACAAAGATGGCACCCTGTTACATATCGGGAGTGAAAAAGGCGGAAAACTGCAGGTGAACGATCTGCTGGCCATCATCGGTGCACCCGGGGAAGATATCACTTCATTAATACAGGGCAATACCCAGGCAGCGGCTCCCCCGCCTGAACCGGCACCCGAACCCAAAAAAGAAAGTCCGGCACCTGTAACGGCCAAAGCCCCGACAACCCTGGATCTTTCCAGTATGGAAGAAGTGGTGCTGATGCCCCGCCTGAGTGATACGATGGAGGAAGGGGTGATCGCCAACTGGCTGAAGAATGTGGGCGACCCCGTTTCAAAAGGCGATGTGCTGGCGGAAATCGAAACGGACAAAGCCACGATGGAACTGGAGAGTTACAAGAACGGTACCTTATTATATATCGGCGCGAAAAAAGGCGAAAAGATCCCCGTCAATGCCCTGCTTTGCATCATTGGTGAAAAAGGCAAAGTGGATGTAGACGCGATCGTGACGGCGGCCAAAAACCAGGGCACCGTCGCCGTTATCTCCCATGCGGAAAATAAAGTACAAGCCGCTCCCAAAGTAGCGGAAGCACCTTCTTCCGTAGCGGTGAGCCCGGGCCAGGCGGTATCCGCGCCTGTCGCCACAGAAAATGGACGGGTGAAAGCTTCCCCGCTGGCAAAAAAACTCGCCAGGGAAAAAGGGATCGACCTGAATGCGGTTCAGGGTAGCGGGGATGGCGGCCGGATCGTAAAGGCGGATATTGACAAATTCGTTCCCGGTGCAAAGGGTGCGGCGCCTGTGAACCAGGAAAAACCGGTTCCTGTTTTCGCGGCTGTCAGCGGAGAAGAAGGTTATACGGATATTCCCAATTCGCAGATCCGGAATGTAATCGCAAAGCGCCTGGCGGAAAGCAAGTTCTCCGCCCCGCATTTCTATCTCACGATGGAGATCAATATGGATAACTGTATCTCGGCCCGGGCGCAGCTGAATGAAGTGAGCCCGGTAAAGATCAGTTTCAACGACCTGGTGGTGAAGGCGACCGCCCTTGCTTTACGGCAGCACCCCGCCATCAATGCCTCCTGGATGGGTGATAAGATACGCCGGTACCGGCATATACATATCGGGATCGCGGTTGCCATCGAAGATGGTCTTATTGTTCCCGTGATCCGGTTTGCCGATCAGAAAGGGTTGCCCCAGATCGCCGCGGAAAGCAAGGAACTGGCGGGCAGGGCCAAGAACAAAAAACTGCAACCCCCTGAATTTACCGGAAACACGTTTACGATCTCCAACCTGGGTATGATGGATATTGATGAATTCACTGCCATCATCAACCCGCCCGATAGTTGTATACTCGCGGTAGGACGGATCCGGGAAACCGTGATCCGCAAAAGGGAAGGATTTACCGCTACGAATGTGATGAAAGTAACGATGAGCTGTGATCACCGCACGGTTGACGGCGCAACCGGTGCGGCATTCCTGCAAACGCTGAAAAAATACCTGGAGAATCCGGTTTCCATGCTGATTTAGGTATATCTACGAAGTAAGTCTTTTAAAAACCACCGGGCCGGTGGTTTTTTTATTTCAAAAAAAGAATTTCGGCAGTGTTCTTGCAGGTGATTTCCCTCACGGGGTTTATGTGTTTTACCTGATTAATCAAAAAACAGGCGCTTAAAAAAAAACTGAATCGTTCCTTTAGAATAATTTTCGTCAAATTCATTCGTATGGACGAACCAAAAGAAGAAAAGATCATTACGTGGATATCCCGGCTGATGGTGTGCGGAACCTGCTCCCTGTTGTTCACCCTGATCATGCATATGCTGAATGGCGAGGTGCTGCAGGTTTTTCTTCGCGCCGGTATCGTTTGCCTGGGAACGGCTTTGTCGCTTATCGCCCTGCGGATGTTTATGCGGAACATTCCGGCCGGTAAAAAAACCGAAAGACGGCATCAATAACTTTCAACCTTCAGCAGCGTCACTTTCCCGTCCATCGTGGACGCGAGTACCGTTAATTTATCCAGTACATTTACCGTATTCACCATGGAGTTGTCGATCTTATGGGCCCAGGCGATCTGTTGCCGGGCCGGATCAATACAATATACCACGCCGTTCTTCGTCCCGAAAAACAAATAACCGTCTTTTTCTACCAGCATCGAGGGAACATGTTCGTACCCGAATCCCACATGCATTTTCCAGGCGGCTTCCTGCTTTTCCCCGCTTTCCCGGTAAGCCACCACGGTATCCTGCATGGTCTTTCCATAGATCCACCCGGCATCGGGTGAAAACCCGATCGATTCCCTGACCCGGGTATCATTGTTTCTCCAGGCGGTCCGCCCGTTTTCCGCGTCAATAGCGGTGATATACCTGTCGGGCGCCACTATATATACGCGGCCATTCAATACGCCCGGTATACAGGCGGCGGGAGAAAAATTCCGGACCGTTGATCCGTTATTCCATTTCCAATGCAGGGTTCCGTCTTCCGCATTCAGTGAATAGAGATAGGTATCCCAGGCGCCAAACAATAACCGGTTCTTATAAAATACGGGAGTGCTGACCACCGGTCCATTGGTTCCCGTAAACCGCCAGTGTTCACTCCCATTGGTTAACCGGTACGAATAGAACCCCCTGCCTGCGCCGATAAACACTTTACCGTCGCGGATCTGCGGGGAACCGAGAACCGGGGAACCAGCCGATGTTTTCCATTCCTGTTTTCCGCTCTTTGCGTTCAGGCAATACACAAACCCGTCGGCTGAACCGAACACGATCCTTTTTCCGGATGCGGCCGGTGAAGAAAAAATACTTCCGCCGGTTTGAAAGGACCAAAGCGGTGTTCCATCGGATAATGAGAGCGCCTGCACCCGTCCGTTCTGGTTGCCAAAAACTACTTTATTGGCGGTTACCACCGGCGTGGAGATCACGTTTGCTTCGGAGGCGTAGCTCCATACCGGCTTTACGCGTTTGTACTTTTCATTTACCGAAAAATCCGGACGGGGGAAGGATTTGCTGGTATCATACTGCCGGGTGGCGATGGCAACACCCGTCCAGGCTTTCCGCGTTTCCTGACCGGGGCGACGCTCCGAAAAAATGATGGAATCCGTGCGCACATCCACCAGGTTATACCCGCCGTAATCCGCCCGGGCCCGGAGATTGGACCGCCCCATCACACCCGGGATATCTTCAAAATTCATAGCCCGGTTGGCATGCCCGTGACCGCAGAGAACCGCCCACGTGTTATGCCTGCGGAGCCGGTCGGTAATTTCATACCAGTTGTCGAGACCGTTATCAATGGGATAATGATTCAGGAAAATGACCGGCTGACCCGGTTCGAGTTTTTTAAGCTGCTCATCCAGCCAGTTCACGGCATCCCGGGGCACATGCCCGTCGCCCATCCTTACATAAGGACCCGACGCGCATCCCAGGAAGCGGATCCCGTTGTGTTCAAAACTGAACTTGTCGTAACCGAATACGGTGGTGAACATCTGCCCGCCGCTTTCGCTCCATCCGCTGTCATGGTTCCCGGGAATGATATACCAGGGAACGTCCAGGCTGTCCAGTATCCGTTTCGCCGTCGCCAGTTCCACATCCGTTCCCAATTCCGTGATGTCGCCCGTGAGAACTACGAAAGCGATATCCGTCATGGCATTAATATCCTGCACGGTGCGTCGCAGGTCTTCTTCAGCAGAACCGTTGGGCGATCCGATATGCGTATCGGAAATAAAGGCAAAGCGAAACGGTTTAACCTGGGCATGAGTGGCCAGGGTGATGGCCAGGAGCCATACGCCACAAATCAGTCTTTTCATACCGCCAATTTAAGCAATAGCGGCCAGAGGTTTTTCAAATTAAGTTTTCAATATTTATTGAATTTTCGGAACAAATAATTAATTTTATCCCATGAAACTGAATGAGGCCAGGCAACAATTTATCAGCAGCTGGGGAGCTTTTGGCTCGCACTGGGGGATCAACCGGACCATGGCCCAGATTCATGCCCTCCTGCTGATCCGTCCCGACCCGATGACCCAGGATGATATCATGGAAGAGCTGAACATCAGCCGGGGAAACACCAATATGAATATCCGGGAGCTGATTAACTGGGGACTGGTGGAGAGGGTATTGCTTCCCGGGGAGCGTAAGGAATTCTTTACGGCCGAAAAGGATATCTGGAAAGTGGTTACACTGATCGTTAAGGAAAGAAAGAAAAGGGAACTGGAGCCCATGCTGCAGTTGCTCGACAAACTGGAGGCTGTGGAAGGGGATAAAAGGGATAAGGAGGTGAGGACTTTCGTAGAGACCGTCGGCAGCATAAAAAAACTGGGGCGCCAGGCCGACAAAACGCTAGACATGATGATTCGCGCGGAAGAAAGCTGGTTTGTGAGCAACCTGCTTAAATTTTTTAAGTAATTGATCCCGCCGATGAAGTTTTCATCCACCTGACGGCGGGCTTCTGTAGCTTTACAAAATGAGTCCCAAAAAAACCCTGGTACTGGGCGCTTCCGACAACCCTTCCCGCTACAGCTATCTCGCGATCCGGCGATTACGCAGTCACGGTCACCCGGTAGTGGCCGTGGGCAGAAGAAATACCCGGGTGGACGACGTGTTGATCGGTACCACAAAGGATCCCTTTGACCAGGTGGATACGGTTACCCTTTATCTCAATCCCTCGCATCAGAAAGAATATTATAATTATATCCTCTCGCTCCGTCCCCGCCGGATCATCTTCAACCCGGGCGCGGAAAATGAGGAACTGGCCGCGCTGGCGGAGGAAAACGGCATTCATGCAATGGAAGCCTGTACGCTGGTGCTTTTAAGTACAAACCAATACTGAATAGTAGAACAACAACCCCGTTTCACGAAGATTTACGATGGCCTCCGGGTACTAGCACTCAATCTTCATGGAATCAGCGCGCCCGCGCTTGCATGTTTTTAAAACTTTCACAAATCTTGTATCTCCGTCCCCCCTGAAAACTGCAGTTGAACATTTCGACTGCCGAACAATATCCTGTTGACTTAAAAAGTTCAAAAATGAAAAACCTCCGTACGTCCGTACTATGCGCATGCATTGCGCTTACCAGCCTGGGTGCCTTCGCACAGGGAACAACAGACCCTGTTCCCGTAAATGAACCTGATTACAATAAACCCAAATTGTTTGCAAACCTGCCCGACCAGGTTCAGCTGAACACCGATGACCTGGCCAGCCTTTTCAGCAACCCGGTGGGCAGCCCTGCCGGCATCCGCCTGTCGGATGACGCCCGGCTCCGCTTTGAAGGAGTAGTGGTATCCTCGGGCAGTAAGTACAATAACAGTATTGTGTCGGTCGTGATCCGTTCCAGCAACTTTTCCGGGGCGAACCTGACGATTTCCAGGGTCACCCTCGACGATGGCGCAACCGTGTACCGCGGCAGGATCCTCAGCCTCCATAATGGCGACCTGTATGAACTGCAGCAGCGCGAAGGCCGTTACTATTTTGTCAAAAGAAATTTTTATGACCTGGTCAATGAATAAGATTCTCTCATCCGGAATCTGATGACTGTCCCGTTTTTATATCCGTGTCCGATTGTACCTATTGAAAAACACAAAATCCTCCTTGTATGAAAAACATTTTCCGATCCGTCCTGCTGGCCCTGCTCATCACAGGCGCCGTCAAGACAAATGCGCAGGTGCCTGCGATGAGCAGTTTTCCTTCTGCTTCCGCGGTGCTGTTCCTCGATTTTGACGGCCACCTGGTCGAGAATACTTCCTGGAACTATGCGGGCCCGATCCAATGCGCGTCGGCGAATATGGACAACACCAAGATCACTTCGGTGTTTAACCGCGTAGCCGAAGACTACCGGCCTTTTAACATCAATGTGACCACTGACTCCACCAAATACCTCGCAGCCCCGGCCAACCGGCGTATGCGGGTGATACTAACCACCACCTGGGAATGGTATGGGGCAGCCGGCGGAGTGGCCTTTATTGGCTCCTTCACCTGGGGAGACGATACGCCCTGCTTTGTATTTACCGGGCAACTGGGATACAATGTGAAGTACATTTCCGAAGCGGCTTCACATGAAGCGGGTCATACGTTCGGGCTCTATCACCAGTCGCATTATGACGCCAACTGTGTAAAAATCTCGGAGTACCATTATGGTATTGGAACAGGCGAAATCGGGTGGGCCCCGATCATGGGAGTGGGTTATTATAAAAACTTCACTTTGTGGAATAATGGTCCCAATCCTTACGGCTGTACTAACTATCAGAGCGATCTTTCGGTGATTACCAGTGGTAACGGATTTTCCTTCCGTACTGATGATCATTCTGCCAACTTTAACCAGGCCACCAATGCGCCTTTCTCCAATAACCAGTTTACCGTTGACGGTGTGATCACACAGAGCACGGACCAGGACCTGATCAAATTCACCATGCCGTCCAATAACCGTTTCGTACTAAACGCGATCCCTTATAATGTGGGCACCGGTAACGAAGGTTCGAATCTCGACATGCAGGTGAGCCTTTACAATTCATCACAGACACTGTTGAATGTGTATAATCCCGGTACACTGTTAAGTTCGATCATTGATTCGAATCTCAATTCAGGCACTTATTACCTCCGGGTGGAGGGTAAGGGCAACGTGAATGCGCCCAACTATGCGAGTCTCGGTTCCTTCTCCCTGCAAGGCATGATTCTCACCGGCACATTGCCCCTGCGCCGGCTGGAGCTGCAGGGCACGCTGATCAATGACCGTCATAAACTGAGCTGGATCATTGATGCGGACGAGCAGGTAGTGGAGCAGGTGCTTGAATATTCCACCAATGGCCGGAATTTCAGCACCCTGACCCAGCCGAATGAAGCCGACCGCCATTACCTGTACACACCTGCTTTCAGTAACGCGGTGCAATACCGGCTGAAAGTGACCTTTGACAACGGTCACACTTATTATTCCAATATCGTGACCCTGCGGAATACGTCGAACGACACCCGGCCCCAGTTGCTGAGCAACCTGGTCAATGGCAACATCACTGTCACCAGTCCGGGTAATTACAGCTATATCATTTATGATCTGAATGGCCGGCAGGCCGCGAAGGGTCAGCTGACCGCCGGCATGAACCAGATTTCATCGAACGGGTTTAGCGGTGGCATGTACCTGATCCAGTTCACCGATAATACCAACCTGTGGACCGATAAATTCGTTCGCCAGTAAGTTTTTCTCCTATCTCCGCCACGGCGGAGTGCTTTGATCCGTACCCCTTTTTTTGCAGTTAAGAGGTTTTCCTGTAACTTAGGAAAACCTCTTTTCATATGAGATGGAGAAA
>CAYRHU010000012.1:2421-59490 GCA_964424155.1 uncultured Chitinophaga sp. | reverse complement strand
CCTTACTGAAAACAAACGTGAGCATGAAATACCCGGTGATCCTTACCTCTTTTTTTCTCGGAAGCAGCCTGCTGGTAACGGATGCTTCAAACAATTCCCCTGATTCCCGCGCGCACAAGCGTTACTTGTCGGAAGCGGGTAGCCCCGTTGGATCCATTTACATAGTGATTGACAAGTCGGACTATGAACTGAGCGTATACGACGAAAAAGGCTGGTACGCCACCTATCCCGTTGTGTTCGGCAACAACAGCCTGTCCGATAAGAAGATCCAGGGCGACAAGAACACCCCGGAAGGCAGCTTCCGCATCATTGCCAAAAGGGTGCATGAGAAATGGTGCCGTTTCCTAACCCTGGATTACCCCAACCAGGAGAGCATCGAAAAATTCAAAAAGCGAAAAGAAAAAGGGGAAATACCTGCCAATGCCAGTATCGGAGGGGGTATCGGCATTCACGGCACCTGGCCCCACGAAGATTTCGTGGTGGACCGGTATAAGAACTGGACCCTGGGTTGCATCTCCATGAAAAATGATCACGTAAAAGAGATATACGCATACGCAACTGTCGGAACCAGGGTAACCATTAAAAAATAACCCGCCTATCACCTGCGGACTGCCTGAACAAAGGCTTCCACTTCAGCTCTCCACCTGGACGGATTCCGCCTGAGTAACGATTCATGATCCGCCCCCTCATAGATAACCAGCTTTTTCCGGGGAGATGCAATGGCAGCATATACTTCCTGCACTTCCTTTTCAGACACATAGTTATCAAGATCGCCCCATTGCAGCAGCACCGGGCTACCGATCTTTTTAGCATAACGCGGGGTATAATGCCTGAACCCGTTGAAACCATACTCCACACCGATCCAGAAGCTGGTAAAGAAAGCAAAAGGCTGTTCGGGGAACCCCAGCAAACGGGCACGAGCCCTGAGATAGGATTGGAGCGACAGGAACGGCGCGTCCAGGATTATCCCGGCCGGTTTCAGTCCGTAATCGGCAATCGCTTTGGTGACCGCCACGCCCCCCATGGAACATCCGTACAAAAAAATATTCTTTTCCCCTTTCCCGCTGATAAAATCATATGCCAGTTTCACTTCTTCGGCTTCCCTCATACCAACCGTGGTCCGGTTGCCCCCGCTGTTGCCATGCCCCCTGAAATCTATCATCAGCACATTCATTCCCATGTAACGGAATTCATTCACCTCGTCCATCAGGGTGACCCGGGTACCACCGATCCCGTGAAAAAAAATAACGGTCCCTGCCGCAACGGAGTCGGCCGTCCCGTACCAGGCATCGATCCGGAGCCCCCCCGGGGTAAGGAACTGAACGGTGTCATATGGGAAGACGGGTTCGCTGGTGACGACGGGCCGTGCATACCGGGGGCCGGTGAACAATTTCCATGACTTGGTAAAGATATTGCCGTTGCTGTTGGGAATAGGAAAAGGGATATCGGAATAATAGCGGGTGAGCTTGTCGGCATAGAGCGCGGCACTTATGTTGACCAGGATAAACTGAACCAGCAGCACCCATCCCAGCCATCTGAGTGCGGATCGGATCTTTTGACTGATTGGTTTTTTTTCCATTAATGACAAGTGCTAACGTCTGTTGCCGCCAAAAGTAATTGTTAGCCTCCGTATACCTGAAAATAATGTGAATTATTTGTGACCGGGAAAAAAAATATTCTGCGGAACTTCCGTTCCGGAATCATACACCAACTTATTAGCTAAGGAAAACCCCATTAAAGCAGCCCGTCCGTGCTGCTTTAATTTTTCAGAACCCCAGCTTTTGACGGATATCCGCAGGAACCGCATTTTTATTTACGATAATGGCCACCGTTCTCATTAAGAAATAATCCTCCCGCATAAACAGGTATCCTCCCAGGTTATTTGAATAATTCCCCCATGAATTTTTTACATAATACCAGTTCGTTCCGTTTTTCCGGGCACGGCCTACAATATGCATCATATGGTTGAGCAGGGTGCTTTGGTCCATAAAAGCTTCTTGTCTTTCTGCGGATCCGGGTGTGATGGTCATAGCTGTTAAATCGGTCAAAGTGGTCATATCAGTCATATAAGCGAGCCCTTCATGATACCGGAAGCCGGGGTCATCCGCATCTCCGTCCCAGCCCACCGTATAGCCTTTGTCGAGCGCGGCATCCGCGATCCGCTTAAAATCCGCCAATGGCACGTTCCAGTATGCGTCACCGGTCCAGTTGTATTTATCTTCCAGGACAAACCCGGAATAAAAAGGATGATGCGTGTACGATGTTATTTCGACATAATCATCGGGGTCGATTCCGAGATACTGCTCCAGGTAAGAGCGAGGAGTATAGGTTCTTCCCCGGTACCCGAAATGGGCGGGCACTTTACCCAGGTAATGATCCAGTACACTGTCGACAAAAGCCTGCTGCCTTGTACTTAGTTCGGTAATCCCGTTAGCCAGGCAACTGCGCACAAATGTTGAAAGAAGGGTGTCCATCTCGGCATGATTATGCCGTTGCTCATTCCTTCCTTTGCCGGAATAAACTTCTTCAGGCACCAGGCCAAAATTCTTCATCACCCAAACGGCGTCGTGGAATTGTCCGCCCGGTGTGAAATAATTGGCTCCCTTCAGCTGCAGGTGCCGGCGGATCTTGCGCACCATGGAATGGCGGGCGATAAACATTTCGCTGATATCCTCTTCCCCTTTCCCCATTTTCAGCAGTTCACTTTCCAGCATCGAGGTAACGGAGAAACTCCAGCAGGTGCCGGACATATACTGATCTTTCACCGGTGTGCAGGCATTGATACCGGGAGTAAGTTCGTTTATAGCTATACCCGGCTGCTGCGCAATGGATAAAATGGCAATGCTGAATAATATCGCGGAAAATATTCCTTTCATCCGCCGATGAAAATAAATAAAGGAATTAAAAGGTATATACCCTGTAAATGGTATTAACCGTGACCCGTTTCCGGTAAGCAGTTACCCTTAGATTAAACACGACCTGCCCTGATTTCATCCACCACAGCCGGGTCCAGCAGGGTGGTTGTATCGCCGAGGTTTGAGGTATCTCCCTCCGCGATCTTTCTCAGGATACGCCGCATGATCTTTCCGCTGCGGGTCTTGGGCAGACCCGATACAAACTGGATCTTGTCGGGTTTTGCAATGGGGCCGATGATACGGGTAACGGTTTGCAGGATATCCTGCCGCCGCAGCTCCTCATCGCCATGATGACCATTATAGATCACGTAAGCATAGATCCCCTGTCCTTTTATATCGTGGGGGTAACCCACCACCGCGCTTTCCACCACCCCGGCGTGCATGTTGATGGCGTTTTCCACTTCAGCGGTGCCGATCCGGTGGCCACTTACGTTCAGCACATCATCCACCCTTCCGGTGATGCGATAGTTACCGTATTCATCCTTCAGCGCGCCATCGCCCGTAAAATATAAATGGGGATAGGTCGCGAAATAATTCTGGCGGCAGCGTTCGTGATCGCCCCAGGTGGTGCGGATGATACCCGGCCAGGGAGCTTTGATGCAAAGATTCCCGGCGCCTGACAGGCCCCCTTCTCCCCGGTTTCCTTTTAATGCCTCCGCTCCCGCATCCGATCCTTCTATCCAGTTACCCTGTTCATCCACCAGCACCGGCTGCACACCGGGCATCGGTAACGTGGCCCAGCTGGGTTTCGATGGAGTTATACCGGCCAGGTTGGAGATCAGGCATCCGCCTGTTTCGGTCTGCCACCAGGTATCCACCACCGGGCATTTTCTCTTGCCGATATTTTCATCGTACCAATGCCAGGCTTCTTCGTTGATCGGCTCGCCCACCGTACCTAATATTTTCAATGATGACAGATCTTTTCCTTTCAGCGGATCCAATCCGAATCCCATCAGGCTCCGGATAGCCGTAGGCGCCGTATAAAGAATATTCACTTTATGCCTGTCGACTATATCCCAGAAACGTCCCGCATCGGGCCAGGTGGGAATGCCTTCAAACATCAGGGAGGTGGCCCCGGCAGCCAGGGGTCCGTATACAATATAACTGTGACCCGTGATCCAGCCGATATCCGCCGTACAAAAATGAATATCGCCCGGTTTGTACTGGAATACATTCACGAATGTATACGTGGTCCATATCATATAGCCGGCGCAGGTATGCACCACGCCTTTGGGTTTCCCGGTGCTGCCCGATGTATATAGAATGAACAAGGGGTCTTCGGCATCCATTTCCTCGGCGGGGAAACTCACCACGCCGTTTTTTTCCACCTGCTCCTCGGCCAGTTCCATTTCATCTTCCCACCATACATCACGGCCTTTTATCATCGATACCGGAGTCCGTGTTCGTGTGTACACGATCACTTTCTTAACGGTGCGGTTCCCGATCAGGGCGTCATCAATCACGGCTTTGAGCGGGATATCTTTTCCGCCCCGGTAGGCGCCGTCGCAGGTAATGATGTATTCCGCGTTCGCATCATAGAGACGGTCGGCAATGCTTTGCGCACTGAATCCCCCAAAAATCACGCTGTGTATCGCACCGATTCTCGCGCAGCCCAGAACGGCGTACACCAGTTCCGGCACCATGCCCATGTAAATGCAGACCCTGTCCCCTTTTTTCACTCCATTGTTCTTCAGCATTTGGGCCACCTGGCAAACCCTTTTGTGAAGGCGGTTATAGGTAACGGTTCTCACCCGTTCTTCCGGGTTATTGGGTTCCCAGATAAAGGCGGGTTTTTCACCCATTTCGGGGAGGTGCCGGTCTATGCAATTTTCCGTGATATTGAGTTTGGCACCGCTGAACCATTCCACCTTCGGTTCCGTAAAATTCCATTCCAGCACTTTGTTCCATTTTTGGCGCCACTGAAAATGCTCCGCCACTTCCGCCCAGAAATTCTCGGGCGATTCCACGCTCCTTTTATAATCCCTGTAATACTGGTCCGGAGAAGTGATCTGAAAGGGATACGCCATACGAATTTTTTGTGCCTTAAATGTACTGATTCGGCTTTATTTTTTACCCTTTCCCTACGAAAAGGGGCGATGGATAAAATTAATGCCGGTGGTCAGAAATCAATTCGTATTTTAATTCCATGAACAAAACCAGCAATATCCGGACGATCATTGCCGCTTCCTCCGTGGGCACGATGATCGAATGGTATGATTTCTATATTTTCGGGATGCTTTCCACCACGATCTCCACGCAATTCTTTCCAAAGGATAATCCCACGGCGGCACTGCTGAGCACCCTGGCCATTTTCGCGGCCGGCTTTATCGTCCGGCCCTTTGGCGCCCTGGTTTTTGGCCGCCTGGGCGACCTGGTCGGCAGAAAATACACGTTCCTCCTAACGCTGATCCTGATGGGTGGTTCCACTTTCCTGATCGGCTGTGTTCCCAGTTACGAAACGATCGGCATTGCCGCTCCCGTGATCGTTCTCCTTCTCCGGCTCCTGCAGGGTTTGGCGCTCGGAGGAGAATACGGCGGAGCCGCCACCTATGTGGCGGAGCATGCCCCGGTTGAAAAGAGAGGATTTTATACGAGCTGGATCCAGACCACGGCCACGCTCGGTCTTTTCCTCGCGCTGGGTATCATTCTTCTGGTAAAGGCCAATATGCCGGATGCGGATTTCAATGCTGAATGGGGAGGATGGCGTTATCCATTCTGGATATCGGTCCTGCTGGTGGGTGTGTCGATCTATATCCGGCTGAAGATGAAAGAATCCCCCCTGTTCGCTAAGCTCAAAACGGAAGGCAAGACATCCGTCAACCCGCTGAAAGAAAGTTTCCGACGCAGATCGAATTTCAAGATGGTGTTGCTGGCCCTGTTTGGCGCGGTAATGGGACAGGGCGTGATCTGGTATACCGGTCAGTTCTATGCGCAGAATTTCCTGGAGACGAAGTGCCAGATCGATTTCACGCAAAGCAGAACGATCATGTTGTGGGCCATCGCTTTTGCCACACCTTTTTTTATAGTATTCGGCTGGCTGAGCGATAAGATCGGCCGTAAATGGATCATGATGGCAGGCATGCTCGGCGGAATTCTTTTTTACCGTCCCATTTTCGCAAAATTCCTGGAAGAGACCAATATGAAGGAATGGGTCAGTGCATCGGTTCCCGGGTTGCAGCTGCAAAAAAATTCAACCCGTACGGATACGGTCTTCACGGAAAATTCAAATTATTACCTGGTTGAACATAAAAACAGGAGCTGGGATCACCAGGGTGTGCTCTTTCATGAAAAAAGAAGCGACACGCTCGTGATCGTTAGTTGGGGAATGCCCGCTGATTCTTCATCAGCCCAGGGTGTTGACAATTCAGGTAATAAAGAAACCACCCAGGACATGGTGGAATATGCTGAGGTCACCGATGTAAAACCCGTTTATTCTTCCGTTCACCTTCCGGCTTCCCTGCAATGGAAATTCGTGTTCCTTGTATGGATCATGATCCTTTTCGTAACGATGGTGTATGGTCCGATCGCCGCCTTCCTCGTGGAGATGTTCCCGACAAAGATCCGGTATACATCGATGAGCCTACCCTATCATATCGGCAACGGTATTTTCGGCGGACTGGTCCCCTTTATCGGGTTATTGCTGACTACGACCTATCCCGCCGATCCGCTGGTAGGTCTCTGGTACCCGATCGGCGTAGCTTTGCTCTGTTTCATTATCGGTACATTGTATTTGAGAAACAAGATCGACAGGAATGTGAACGACTGATCCCTCGCCCCCGCCCCCTTTTAACTGTGTGGCGGGGATGAAGAGAAAATGAATAATAAGAAGAAACTAAAAATAAAATCCGATGAACGCCTTTAAACGATATTTCGGGATCCTTTTTTTGCTGATCGCCCCCCTGATCATTTATGAACTGATCATCGGCGCCATCCAGCATATCGATTCGGCCGGTAAAAAAGACATCAACAACCCTGTGATCTGGATCATGATCATAACCATTTTCACCCCTATTGCCATCGGGCTGGTGATCTTCGGCTGGTACGCTTTCCGGGGCGAATACGATCATCTGCCGGAACGCTCCAGGGACCTGTAAATCAATAGCCGGAAAAATTTTACAATTTTCAAACAATCCGGTCTTGCCGATGTTATTGGGTTTGATAATTTCGCATCCGAAATGAAAAAAACAGCCATTCTCCTGCTTCTTTTATTTGCCTTCGTACAGGTCGGACCGGCTGTTTCCTCCCTTTTTCAGCCTGCTGCCATAGTATTTATGGTAGATGAGGAAAAAACCGATGACAAAACGGAAAAAGAAAAAAAGGAGAAGAAAAATCACAGTTTTTATGCCTGTAACAACTCAGGTTTTGCTCTAAAAATCCGGGCTGAACTCCTCCATGCTGAAAAAATCTGCCCCTCCCCCTGTCTCGAAAAACTGACCCCGCCTCCAAATTGCTGATTGATCCCCGTCGCCTGATGAATTAAGCCGGGACAACTCCATGTACCCGGAATTGTCGAACTGATCAACCAGACTGATATGTCACATCCATCCTCCCCGGTTGGCAGGATACTGAACCTGCTCAAACTGGAACGAAAAGAAATCACAGCCGTTTACCTGTACGCGATCATGAACGGACTTATCCAGCTTTCCCTGCCGCTGGGCGTGCAGGCGATCATTGGCATTGTCCTGGGCGCTTCCGTACGCGCTTCATTAATAGTACTTATTTCCCTGGTAGTGACCGGGGTATTGATCGCCGGTTTGTTACAGGTGGGCCAGATGAAGATCATCGAAAAGATCCAGCAAAAACTTTTTGTACGATACTCCTTTGTATTTGCCGATCATATCCCCAGGCTCGATCTCCGGAAAACCGACAGCATTTACCTCCCCGAACTGGTCAACCGTTTTTTTGACATCCAGGTCCTCCAAAAAAGCCTGTCGAAAATCCTGCTTGATATACCGGGTGCCAGTATCCAGATCTTTTTCGGGCTGATACTGCTTTCCTTCTACCACCCGGCCTTTATCCTGTTTGGCCTGGTGCTGATCCTGCTGCTCTGGCTGATCCTTCGTTATACCGGACGGCAGGGGCTTCAATCCAGCATTGATGAGAGTACGCATAAATACAAAGTCGCCAACTGGCTCGAGGAAACCGCCCGGGTCATCAAATCCTTTAAACTGGCCCGGCAGCATGATCTGCACCTCCGGAAAACCGATGAGCAGGTAACGGCATACCTCAAGGCCCGGAATTTCCATTTCAGGGTTCTGCTTTTCCAGTACCATGTGCTGGTTGTATTTAAAACCATCATCACCGCCGCGATGCTGGTCGTGGGCACATTCCTCCTGGTAAACCAGCAGCTGAACATCGGCCAGTTCATAGCCGCCGAGATCGTGATCCTGCTGGTGCTGAACTCCGTGGAGCGGCTTATCCTTAACCTCGGAAGCGTATATGATACCCTGACCGCCATTGATAAACTGGCCATGGTGACCGACCAGCCGGCAGAAAAAAACGGATCGATCCGGATGCCGGCCCTGGAAAAAGGACTTAAACTGGAAATGAAAAATGTTTGTTTCGGTTATAATGATGAAACGGATGTACTCCAAAACATTTCAATTGAAATAAACCCCGGGGAAAAAGTCTGTATCCGGGGAAAGGAAAGTTCCGGTAAATCAACCTTGTTGCGTTTATTGGCAGGGGCCTATACCGAATTCAAAGGTTCCTACCTTCTTGACGAAATTCCCATTGGCAATTATGATCTCGCGTTCCTGCGGTCCCAAACCGGCGTATTGCTGGGACAGCAGGATATCTTTCATGGTACATTATGGGAGAACATCGTACTGGGTAACAGTGATATCCGGCCTGAAACCGTCATAAATTATTCGCAAAAAGCCGGGCTGAGCGATTTTATTGCTACCCTTAAAAAGGGTTTCGATACCGTACTCGATCCCACCGGGAACCGGCTGCCCCGGAATGTGATGCAGCGAATCCTGCTCGTACGGGCCCTGGTCTCCAAACCCCGGATGCTCCTGCTGGAAGAACCCTGGCTGAATTTCTCTGAACATCACCGCAGTCAAATCATGCAGCTGCTCTCACAACTGAATGACTGCACCGTAATCGTATTTACCAATGATGAGGCCTTCACGCCATTTTGCCACCAGGTCATCACCCTGGGTCCGAACGGCGATATTGCCGGATTGATCAAAAACAGTAATTCAATATGAATCACCCTGTACAGTCATATAACCATATTTACCAGCATAACAGCAGTTATAAAGTCCGGATCTGGTTCTATATCTGCCTGGGTCTGTTTATTCTTTTCCTGTTCCTGCCCTGGACACAAAACATACGAACGCGGGGATCCGTAACCACCCTTTACCAGGAACAGCGCCCGCAAGAAGTAAATACGATCATCGGGGGACGAATACTGAAATGGCATGTCAAGGAAGGAGATATGGTAAAAGCCGGAGATACGCTTATCCAGCTTGGCGAGGTAAAAGTAGACTACCTGGATCCCGGACTGCTGGATCGGACCCGCGAACAACTCGAGGGCAAGAAGCTATCCATCGAATATTACCGGAATAAACTCGGCACGGCAGAACAACAAATCGGAGCGATGGGTACCGCCCTTAAGCTCAAGCTGAATCAACTCCAGAACAAACTGGCGCAACTGGAACTCAAAGTGCAATCCGACAGCGCGGAAGCACAGGCTGCGAGAAATGACCTGGCGATATACACGCTTCAATATAACCGGCAAAAGGCTATGTATGACAGCGGACTGGTTTCGCTCACCCAGCTTGAACAGCGAAACCAGTTGTACCAGCAGGCGCTTGCCAAAAGGATCAGCGCCGACAACAAACTGGTGAACAGCCGGCAGGAGCTGACCATCACCCGTCTTGAAATGAACGCCCTGCAGCAGGAAAATGCGGAAAAAGTGGCGAAGGTCCAGGGCGACCAGTTTCAGTCGCTCACCCAGATCGCCGGAGGTCAGGCGGAAGTAGCCAAACTGGAGAACCTCTATGCCAGTTATTCGATCCGCAACGGAATGTACTATGTGCTGGCGCCGCAAAGCGGCCAGGTGGTGAAGGCACAAAAAGCGGGCATCGGGGAATTTGTGAAAGAGGGCGAAATGATCGCTTCCATAGTACCCGACCAGGCAGAGAAAGCGGTGGAAATGTTTGTACGACCCATGGACCTCCCGCTGCTGAAAGCCGGTCAGCCGGTGCGCCTGTTATTCGACGGCTTCCCCGCCATTGTATTCAGCGGATGGCCCGCGGCTTCTTCGGGAACATTTGGAGGTATGATCCTCGCCGTGGAAAATAATGTCAGCGTCAACGGCAAATTCCGGGTGCTGATCAAAGAAGATCCCGAAGACAAACCCTGGCCACCGGAGCTCCGGATTGGAACCGGCGTACAGGGCATCGCCTTGCTCAACGATGTGCCGGTATGGTATGAACTCTGGCGAAACATCAATGGATTCCCGCCTGATTTTTACAGGAATAAAGAAAAAGCTCAAACGGAAAAAAAATGAACACTTTTAAATATTTGTTCTGTTTCATTCTAATTGTGCATACGGAATTGCACGGCTACGGGCAGGATAGCCTGAAGACGCTCTCGGTACCGCAGCTGACCCGGATCGTCAGGCAATATCACCCGGTTGCGTTGCAGACCAACCTTCGTATCGGCATGGCCGGAGCGGATCTAATATCCGCGAAGGGGGCCTTTGACCCGGTATTCCGGAATGAAACCGCCGATAAAACATTCGACGGGCAACAATATTATTATTATAACCGCTCAGAACTGAGCCTGCCCTCCTGGTTTGGCATTGAAGTAAACGCCGGAATGGAATACCTCTCGGGCGACCGGACGGATCCTTCAGACACAAAAGGGAAAAGCAGTTACCTGGGACTTAGCATCCCATTGGCCAGGGACCTGCTGATGGATAAGCGCAGAGCTGTTCTTCAAACGGCAAAAATCATGCGGGAAGCTTCTGAAACGGAACAGCAACAGACATTGAACCAGTTGCTGTATGACGCGATCAAAGCGTACTGGCGATGGACGGAAAAGTTCCAGGTGTACAACCTGATGGAAGAAGCCGTAAAAGTAAACAGGATCCGGCTGCAGGGGGTGACGAATGCCTGGCGGATGGGCGACCGGCCTGCCATAGACACCACGGAAGCGCTGGCCCAGTTACAGCAGTTTGAGCTGAACCGTTCAGAGGCCTGGCTGGATTTTCAAAACGCGGGGCTGGAACTGTCGGTTTTTCTGTGGACCGAAAACAGGCAGCCGTATTGGTTGCCCGACTCCGTTATCCCTGCGGATAACCTGAAGGATACATCTGTTTATTCTGTTCCTGCTCCTGATCTTACCTCGTTGCTGGCGTCTGCCCGTCAATCAAACCCGGAACTGCGTTTATATGATTTTAAACTGGATGCGCTGACTATTGAAAGAAAGCTCCGTTTCCAGGAACTGCTCCCGGGTATCCGGTTTCAGTATAATCAACTCGGGAAAGGTCATGATCTATGGAAAACTGCACAGCAGTCATTGCTGGCCAATAATTTCCGCTATGGCATAAGCGTAGGTATCCCGCTCCGGTTTTCGGAGGGCCGGGGGCAATTCAGGAAAACGAAATTGCAGATACGGGAAACACAACTGGAACAAACACTGAAACAACAGCAGGTACTGGCAACCGTGAAAAGCGTATATAATGAATGGCTGGCACTGCGCGACCAGGTGCAGTTACAGGAAAAAGCCTACCGCAGCTTTCTGCAATTGCAGCGGGGGGAAGAAACGCGTTTGGCGGCCGGAGAGAGCTCTCTTTTCCTGGTGAACAGCCGGGAATCAAGAACCATCGAATCGCTCAAAAAATTACAGGAATTAAAAGCAAAGTTCTTTACAACCGGGTATGCGCTTCAGTGGGCGGCCGGTTTATTAGCAATCTGAATACTCATCTTAAAACGTGAAATCATGAAATGTCCGAATTGCGAAGAAACGCTCGTTATGACAGAAAGACAAGGCGTCGAGATCGATTATTGCCCGAAATGCCGTGGGGTATGGCTGGATAAAGGCGAACTCGACAAGATCATTGAACGGTCTGCCAGTGCCGAAAGTTCCGAAAACCTGAAACAAAACAGGAACCGCCGGAACCAACGGGACGATGATGATGATGACGATGATGATGACGGGGGCTTATTTAACCGCGGACGCAGGGGTAATGACCGGGGAGGTTTTCTGGGAAACCTGTTTGATTTTTAATACATTTATTGCTATTGCTTCAAAAACAAAAGAGTACAATTAAATTTCAAACATGGATGCAGCCCTGTTGATATCCCTGCTCACCCTGATAGCGCTGGAAGTGGTGCTGGGGATCGACAATATCATCTTTATTTCCATATTGGCCGGCAAATTGCCCCCGGAACAACAGAAAAAAGCCAGGACCTGGGGTATTTTGCTGGCCATGGTTATGCGGCTGGCGCTGCTGGCTGCCATTTCCGTGATTATGAAATTAGACCAGGTATTATTCCGGCTGCTGGGCACGGGCATCAGCGGAAAGGACCTGATCCTGATCCTGGGAGGGCTTTTCCTGATCTTTAAAAGCACGAAAGAGATCTATCACAAAATGGAAGGGGAACATGAGGATGCGGAGCGAAAAATAAAAAAGGCCACGATGGGAAATATCATCGGCCAGATCCTGCTGCTCGACCTGGTTTTTTCTGTCGACTCCATCATCACCGCGGTCGGGTTGGTGGATGAGATCTGGGTCATGTATGTGGCGGTGATCGTGACCGTCATCATCATGCTGATTGCAGCGGGCCCCATCAGCCATTTTGTAAACAGGCACCCGGCATTTAAAATACTGGCGCTGAGTTTTCTCCTGCTCATCGGATTCACCCTGCTCGTGGAAGGATTTGACGTTCACATTCCCAAGGGCTATGTGTATTTCGCGATGGCATTCGCCCTCCTGGTGGATGTGATCCAGATGAAAGTGAGCGGTAAAAAATCTCACCCGGTAAAACTCAATGAACACTATGCGGAAGATGACGGCAAGTTGTAGCCATCCTATAAATTGAAGTAAGTAGATAACACGAATCCGTTATTCCGCTGCATGATGATTTTATCGTTCACCCGTCGTCCCTGCTGCAGGGTTTGATTGAAGTATCCCCCCTCCAGGGAAACTTTTTTGTTCATTTTGTACCCCAGCATCAGGAAGATCCGGTTCTGGTCAAAAATATTGATCCCGAGATTTTTTCCCGCGCCAATAAACAGTTCATCGGCGGCCACCCCGTACCATTCACCATTTTGACTCTTCCATAATGGGTGCTGCGCCCTGAAGAAATAACGAAACCGGTGCAGGAAGGTCCAGGCTTCGATTTCCCGGTCCGTTCCGGGCTTTACCCGTCCATTCCATCGCTGTTCAATCCGGAAACGGTGGGAAAGCGTCCACTTCCCCGTGATCTGACGTAAACTCAGCTGCTCATAGAGCCTGTGTTCCGGGAAAGTCCCGGCCGATGCGATGGGATAATCGCCATAGGGAAAGGTTTCGATCCACCCGTACCCGATATGGGCCGTAGCATTTTCACCGAGCCGGTAGTTGACACCCAGCCGCAGCAAACTTTGCTGCCAGTATTTTATTCCGCCGGTACGGCGCCACTGATATTCCAGGTGCCCGCTCCATTTTTTACCGGCCGGAACTGTAACAAAGGTCTGGAACCAGTTCAGGTAATTATAATCATTTACCCTGTCGTTTTGTGCCCCGCCGGTCAATGCCAGCAGGATTGAAACTGTCATGAAAATTTTTCTCATATCTACGAGGAACGGAACGCTATGGGGTGATACAATTTTTTATGCGGCCCGAGATAGATTCGCAGGAAGATACGGATCGCGGCCAGTTCGATAAAGACAAAGCAGAGCGCCAGCAGGGTGATAAGCAGGGCCTGGTCGCCTTTCACGTATGTAAAAAGGACATCAATGCCGATGAAGGCGGTTGTGACCGGGAAACCAAGCATGCCGATGGCGGCGATCATGAACAGCAAAGTAGTATTCCGCTGTTCATACACATACCCATGGTATTTATCCAGCCGGATATCATTATCCGCCTGCCAGGTTCTTTTCAGGCATGCGAATCCCAGGAAAAAAACAAGAAGAATGCCGCCGGTATAAAACAGGATCTCGGTCGCTTTAACCGCACCCGCGTTCAGGTAAATTCCGGACAGGATGAAGAAATGCGCCGCGGGGAGGATCGTCCAGGCAGTCAGCGCCGAACCGCGGTGGGCAAATGCGTACAATACAAGCGCCAGTGCAAGGGCCAGCAGCGTAACCGTTAACGGTGCACGGAGAGTCTGCATCATTTGCGGCTGGAAGACGGAAACTGAAAATACCGCTATTGAAATGAGCAACAGGACCCACGGCATATAGGACCCTGCCTTCCAAAAATGCAATGTTTTTCCCATCCACTTGAAAGGGCCCCAGAGATACCGGAACAGGAGGGTATCCAGGTTCCACTCTTTTACACCCATCATGTATAATGTGGCCCGCCATTTTCCAACGGGCTTTTGCTGCGGGGGATGGTAATGAAAATACTGGTGATGCACCAGGTAATTCAAAACGGAAGGAGATACCAGTAACTGGTAAGTTCTTAAAAATGCATTCCCGGCAAAATGGATAAGCACCAGCCAGTGAAAACCAAGCGCGATCTCGATGAACATGATCCCGATTTGCGCTGCCGAAGAATACGCGATCTGCGTCTTCACATTAGGCTGCACCCTGGCGATAAGGGTGGCGAATATGGCGGTGAGCGCCCCGATGATGATCACGGTGATCTTCACCCATTCCATATCCTCCCAGAACGCATGTGTGCGCAGCAGCAGGAACACCCCGATATGCACACTCAGCGATCCGTAAAAAATGGCGGAAGAAGATGTGGGGCCCTCCATGGCCCGCGGCAGCCAGGTGGTGAAGGGAAACTGCGCGGATTTTACCGTGGCCGCGAGCACGATCATCAGCACAATGAATACAGCCATCCCCGCCTGTCCGGACTGCACCCCGAGATCCCTGGCCTCGCCCAGTTGTGTAAATGAAATGTTCTGGTGGGTCAGATGGTGCATCATCCACATCGCCAGCATCACAGCCACATCACTGATACGGTAATTGGAAATCGTTTTATAGGCGTTTTTCACCGGCAGGTAACGGTTGCGGTAAAAGGCGATCAGCAGGAATGAACAAATGCCCTTGATCTCCCACCCGATGAAAAGCGTTTCAAAATTGCCTGAGAAAATAATGAAGTTAAACCCGGCGGCGAAAAGCAGGATGGTGTTGAAGAACCGTTTATATCCCTCATCCCGGTGCATATAATACTTGCTGAATGTGGCCACGAGGAAAAAAAGCAGGGAGCCCACCACGCTGAAAACGGCCGTGATTTCGTCGTAATAGAACTGGATGGCGAATACAAAATCCTCCGACTGGTACAGGGTAGCCAGTTTATACTGGATGGGCTTCAGCCCGTTTACCGCCCATCCGGCGGCGAAAGCCATGGCCGCCAGTATATAAAAAACTTTGGAGATACGCACCACCCTGCCGATCCAGTTCTCCTCCCTGTTTTTCAGAAGAAGAGTGAGGACAAAGGCGGCCAGCGGGACAAAGATGAACAAGGTCATCGACCGGCTTAATATGATTTCGAGTTGGTTCATCCTTGTTTTTAAATATGTGAGCGGTCAGTCCAGTAAATAAACCGGCAGGTTTTCCTCGGTAGCATGCACGATATGATTGGTCTCCATTTCCCTTGCCCCCTCGATGAATTTTTCCATATTATGAATGGTCCCGATCTCGGATGCCCCGGTGATGGGGTCATAGCGGATGAAGGCGCCATTCCTGAAATAATAAAACTGCTGTTCATCCGGGTGCCAGGCGGCGATATGCACCCATTCGTTCCTGTACCATTCAAACACGTCGGGTGTGGAAGAAATGGCTTTCAGCACAATCTCCGGGCGGTGCTCCACGATCACCAGCAGGCGGACCGGGTCATGCACTTCGATCATCTGCCAGGGCAGTCCCGGGCGAAGATCCCCGTCGCTGCTGTTGGCCACCCCGAAAAGTCCCATCACGTTATGGGGTAATTTGGTGCCGGCCCCCAGTTTGATGTTATCCACCCGGGAGAAATAATATTCGAGATTGATGCCGCCGCATACCAGCCCGATAGGGCGCATGACGGCGGTGAGGATCGTTCCATCGGGGTCGGTGGAATAATCGTAACTGTTCAGAAAGGCGCGGCGGTCAAGAAACAATCCTTTGGTCGTCCGCCTGCGGCCGATAATGGCGAGTGTGTTGGTGCCATGACCCAGTTCGGGCCGGGGTTCGAATAAGGAAACGGAACGGTCATGAATAGCCTTACGGACCCTTTCCATTTTCTGGCGGGTGTTGATGGAGGCGAAGCGGCGGCTTCGCTCCTTGGCATTCAGGTTGAGCGCGGTTTCAAAATTCAGGATGTTGGCCGCATGCCGTTCCGCATTCGCAGGACTGAGGATCTCCTCATCATAGTAACCCATCACATCCGCCGCCGTGTCGTGCATGCTCCCGATGAACTGTGTTTGCTCCGGCACATGAATGCCTTTCTCATTCAGAATACTTCTCACCTTTTTATGATTCAGGATAAAGGCCATTACCCGGGCATTGGTGGCGCCGGGTCTTCCGCTGCAGGCACCGCAATCATGAGCGCCGTGATGCGGGTTGTTCGCGCTGCTGCTGCCATGCGCGACGATATAGACAAGGGGGGCAAATTCCCGGATCAGCCCGATCCCGCGGAGAAATCCTTCAGCTCTTACGGTCATTTCCTCCACCGTATAACCTACCTGGAGCCCGTTCTCGATATCATTCGGATCCTTATTCTCGATGGTCAGCACCGAACTCCGGTCCATATGCCCGTAGGCATTACTGATAGCCGGGCTCATTTTCGGGCGAAAAAGCATTTGTGCTTTTTTGGCCAGGGCCCAGAAACCATAAGTTATACTCAGGATAAATCCCGTAAAGATGCCGTGCGTATGCTTGGTGTACAACGGTTCGCCTTTACGGGGCGAACGGGCTTCAAATTCCCTGATGAGGTATTTCGGCGTTACGGGCGCGGGGCAAAGTTTGTCATAGAACTTGCTTCCCTCCTGCTGAAAATAAAATTCCACGCCAAAAAAACCGGGTGCCCCGAACGTTTCACAGTTCCTGTTGACCGCTTCAATATGCCGTCGGATGGAATCCTCGCGTTCGTCAATGCAGAAGACGGCCTGAAACTCAACATGACCGGATTTGATGGTCCCATTCCCTTTCCCCGGTGAATTGGCCAGTTGGATCCCTTTTAAAACGGAATCATAATAACTCCATTCAAACGCATCCTGCCAGAGTTCAATGGCTTCCGAAAATTCAGTGCGGGGCACATCGTCCAGCAACGCAACGGGCGGTACGCTGATCTGCGTTGCAAGGGGTTTCCAGTCAGCACCCAGACCATGGTTGAGCGCATCAAGTTCCATCAGCAGTTCATATTCCACCCATTCCCTGAGACTGATCTTTTTTCGGTCGAGCAGGGTCTGGGGATTGTCTTCCACCGCGGAAACAAAACCGCTCCATCCATGGTGGGCGAATTGCTGGTCAAACAGGTACTGTTCGAAATACTCCTCTTTCCCGACGATCCTTTTCAGCAATTTGGTAATGGAATAATCTCCCGAGAGGAATTTTTCCCTTACGGCTTTTGTTCTGAAAAAACTGGTAAAACTGTTTTGCTCCAGTTCTTTCATGCTTTCGGCGAAGGACCGCCCGTTTACCGGGAATCCCTCCACGGCGATTCCCTGGTCCAGGAAAGCGCAGAGTATGCGGAACAGCAGGGGATGCACCCTGTTATCCAGGTCAAACCGGTAATGTTCCTTCCAGTATTTTCTCAACTCACCGATACGAGGGTGGTTGACGGGATCATAGTTTTTCCGTATTAGTCGCTGCTCCCACTCCCCCACCGCATCTTTTCCTTTCTTTTCAGCGATGACCTTTTGCAGGATATCTTTCCGGATGCGTCCCGTTTGATACATTTCCCTGTACTCGGTAAGTTGCAGGTGCACCTGGTAACCGAAGATCTTCGAGGCCTTGAAAATGGCCTCGTAGAACTTCATGTGCTGGAAGGCGTGAAGCGAGTTATGATGAATAAAATCCTTCAGCGCCTGCTGGGAAGGTAGCATATGCTTCAGTTCCCGGATCACCTGTTCCTCATCAAACCGGTGATGGGCCGGGGCCGTTCCGTTTTCATGCTTTGTGACTCCCGATAGCGCCGTTATTTTATTCATCAGCCGGTTTAATTTGAATGGGTCAACTTTTTTCCGAATGCACGCGAATCGCGTCTTCCATATTATAGGCCGGTTTGAAATTCCGGAGTTCCACCTGGATGTTTTTATCCTTTGAGCCGGTCATGACGAAATCCCTGATCAGCGCCAGTACATCGTAATCGATATACACCGTATTCCGGGCATCGATCACCAGTTTACTCCCAACCGGGAGGTGGGCCAGGGTTTGCTTCACGGCTGCCTTGTTGAGGAAAGAAACTTCCTGGGCCAGGTCCATATGGATGGTCTCGCCCTCATGGTGTTGTTCCTTTTTAAAGAAATAAGCCAGTTTCATATTCCCCTTCAGGATCCCGAAAACACTTACCAACAACCCGATCCCTACTCCCTTGAGAAGATCGGTCATCACCACAGCCACCACGGTCACGATGAAAGGAATAAACTGGTATTTCCCCGCTTTCCACATGTGTTTGAATACGGCGGGACTGGCCAGCCGGATACCGATCATGATCAGGATGGCGGCCAGGCAGGCCATGGGCATTTTGTTCAGGATACCGGGAATGAGCAGGACCGCCAGCAAAAGGAAAACACCGTGTGCGATCGCCGAGAGTTTGGTACGTGCGCCCGCCGTTACGTTGGCCGTGGTACGCACAATCACAGAAGTCATTGGTAAACCTCCTATAAGACCGGAAAGAATATTACCGGTTCCCTGCGCCTTGAGTTCGGTATTGGCGCTGGAAAACCGCTTCAGCGGATCCATTTTATCGCCCGCCTCCAGGCAAAGCAGGGTTTCAATACTGGCTACGATGGCAATGGTGACAGCGGTGATCCATACATTGGGATTGGTGAAACCTGCGAAATCGGGCGTATTAAACTGGGCGAAAAATCCGTCAATCGATGAAGCGGTGGGCAGTTTAACCAGGTGTTCCCCGGCTATGGCCAGGGAGGACCCGGTGGCGATAAAAATTTCATTCAGGATAATCCCCACGATAACCACTACCAGGGCGCCCGGGACCGCTTTGATCTTCTTCAGAAACTGAACCTTATTGAAGGCGATCAGTATGATCAGCGATATAATGGTAATGAGAATGGCACCCGCATGCGCGTAATTGAAGGAATGGATGATCTCCGTAAAAAAACCTTTGTCGGCGTCCAGTAACTGGTAGGAAAAGAAATCGCCTTCGTGTTCCTTGTCGTAACCGATCGCGTGCGGTAATTCCTTTTTGATAATGATGATACCGATAGCGGTCAGCATTCCTTCGATAACGCTGGTGGGGAAATAGCTGGATATGGTACCTGCCTTGGCAAGTCCCAGTGCCATCTGTATCACCCCGGCCAGCAACACTGCGAGCAGGAAGGTCTCATAGCCCAGATCGGTTATCGCGGCCAGCACAATAGCGATCAGTCCCGCCGCCGGGCCGGTAACGCTAACATGCGAATTGCTCAGTGTTCCCACAACAATACCACCGATAATACCGGTGATTACTCCCGCGAAGGGAGGCGCCCCGCTGGCTACGGCGATGCCCAGGCAGAGCGGGAGGGCGACAAGAAATACCACCATTCCCGAAAGCACATCCGTTTTAAAATACTTGGTAGTGATCTTCATGAGTGTTAACGGGATTTTATGCGTTCGTCAATTGTTTTTCCGACTTCTTTTTCTTGGTGAGATTCTTGAAGAAATCCACCTGTCCGTTTTCTATGTTGTACACACCGCCGACTATCCCGATCTCCCCTTTTTTGAACATTTCCTTCACGATGGCGCTGCGGGTGAGTATCTCTTCCAGGCTGTTCTCCACATTGGCATAGGCCACTTCATCATGGAACAGGTGATCCGTACTGTCCTGCAGCATGGCTTTACTGATCGAAGGCTGTATCCTTTCCAGCAACGACGTGATATGTCCGTCCTGCACCCCCTGTTTGGCGCTTTTAATGGCGCCGCACTCGGTATGTCCCAGTACCATGAGCACTTTGGAACCGACATACTTAATAGCGTATTCGATACTGGCCAGGATATCGTCGTTTACAATATTGCCGGCTACACGTATGCTGAACAGGTCGCCCAGTCCCTGGTCGAAGATCAGTTCGGTAGACGTACGGGAATCCATGCAGCTCAGGATGACCGCAAAGGGATATTGCCCTTCGCGGGTTTCATTAATCATTTCCAGGTGGTCATGATCATTCTGCAGATTATTGATAAAGCGCTTGTTGCCTTCCACGAGCAGTTCATAGCCCTGGTAAGGTGTGAGGTTCAATAAGAATTCTTTTGAATGCTTTCTCATTGGGTATATAGTTTAGTCGGATACCGTCAGTAATACGATATCACAGTTACTTAATAATGTTTGGAAGCCTTTTCAGGCGTTGTCAGGATGTAGGAAAATCAGGCCGCGTTTGGCGGAGGTACCAGCAGTTCGCCATGAAAGGCGATATAAGTTCCTGCGTCACCGTGCTTGTTGTATTGCAGGGAGATGAAAACAGCATGATCACCGGTATGATGATCGTGAAGATATTCTTCTGAGAAATTAGTGGAAGAAGGAGCTTTTTCCTCTGTGGCATTGCCAAAGGGACTGGTATTTTCATCATCACAGGAGCCGGAGGGGCATGAGCTATCGGCCGACTGATGAAAAGCTGCCAGTTCCTGCTGGGCCGCCTGTACAAAGGGAGCGCTGACGGTCAGCCACAGAAGCGCCAGGATCATTCCGGCGGCCGCCGCTTTATTAAACCAGGTATATATGTTCTTGATCCTGTTCATTTAAAAGTGCTGCAAAATAATGTATTACGCGTTTTATTCCAAACCGATTATGGATGGAGGAGCGATTCAACTGCAGGGTAACAGGGGGCCGGGGATAAGGTTTGGACAAGTTGCTGATTTTTAAATATTTTTTCAGGGTGGTTCATAACCGTCGTTAGGGTAATTTTACAAACAATACATATAACAGAATGAAGCCATACGAAATACTGCTGAATAATAACCGGGAATGGGCCGATGGGAAAACCTCTTCCGATCCTGACTATTTCAAACGTCTTTCCCAATTGCAGGCCCCGGAATTTCTCTGGATCGGCTGCAGCGACAGCCGGGTACCGGCCAATGAGATCACCGGCACCGACCCGGGTGAGATCTTCGTACACCGGAACGTGGCCAATCTTGTCATCAATACCGATGTGAACGTACTGAGTGTGCTGGATTATGCCGTTAATCACCTTAAGGTCAGACATATCATTGTATGCGGACATTATGGATGCGGGGGGATCAAAGCCGCGATCACCAACCATGATTTCAGGCCGGTGCTCAACATGTGGTTACGGAATATCAAGGACGTGTACCGCATTCACCGCAAAGAACTGGACCAATTGATCAATGATGAAGAGCGAGCTGACCGGCTAACGGAACTGAATGTGATGGAACAGGTTTTCAACCTGGCCAAGACCTCCATCATCCAGCGGGCCTGGAAACACGAGCAGCGCCCGGATCTTCACGGCTGGGTGTACGGCCTGAACAACGGGATCATCAAACCGGTATATGAAATGAGGGCCGGGACCCATATCGATGAGTTGTATGAATACGACGACCTGTAAAACTCAGCCTGTTATTTGATGTTGCAGTACGAATGTGGCCGCCCCCGCCAGGTAGCCGATTAATGCCAGCCAGCCGATCTTTTTAAGGTACCAGATGAATTCGATCTTTTCCAGCCCCATCGCCGCTACGCCGGCGGCGGATCCGATCACGAGACAACTGCCTCCCGTACCTGCACAATAAGCAAGGAATTCCCAGAAGAAATGACCTGTGGGGTATTGATCCAATCCATACATACCCTGGGCGGCGGCTACCAGCGGTACATTGTCGACCACGGCGGAAAGAAGGCCGATCATGAGCGTTATGATTTTAATATTGCTGATAGAATTTTCCAGCGAAAGCGCCAGGTTGTTTAAAACGCCGGTTGCCTGCAATGCAGCGATCGCCAGTAATATCCCCAGGAAAAAAAGGATGCTGGGCGTATCTATTTTACGCAATGCATGGTTTACAGAGAGTACCCCTTTTTCTGTATCATCTTTTTCGCTATGTATCACTTCCGTGATAATCCACATCAACCCCAACCCCAGCAGGATGCCCATATAAGGCGGCAGGTGTGTAAGTGTCTTGAAAACCGGTACAAACAAAAGACTTCCCACTCCTGCCCAGAAAACGATATTCCTTTCCGCGGTGGTCGATGTCAATTTCTTATTCATCCCGGTACCTGAAACCCTGGCCGCATTACCGCTTACCTGCCTGCTGATGATAAATGCCGGCACCACGAAACAAACAATGCTGGGGATGATCGTCTGGAGAATGATGCTGCCGGCCGTAATCTGCCCCCCGATCCAGAGCATGGTGGTCGTCACGTCGCCGATCGGGCTCCAGGCTCCCCCCGCGTTGGCGGCGATAATGGTCATTCCCGCAAACAACAACCGGTCTTTTTTCTGAGGTATGATGACCCGGAGCAGTGATACGATCACAATGGTAGTGGTAAGATTATCCAGGATAGCCGACAGGATAAATGTAATGGAGCCCAGTATCCAGACCAGTTTTTTTTTGCTGGTCGTATGGATCCTGCTGGTGATCACTTCAAACCCGTCATGCGCGTCAATCAGTTCCACAATGGTCATCGCGCCGAGCAGGAAGAAAAGGATCCCCGCCACTTCACCGAGGTATTCGTTCACCAGGTGCCCCGGTGAGGTTTCCCCGGTCGCAAAGAGTGCAAAGATCGTCCAGCACAAAACACCGGTGATAAGAGCTGTGGCGGCCTTATTTAGGTTCAGCGGATGTTCAAGCGCGATCGCAATATAACCGGCAATAAAAACAATAACGATAGCGGTGATCATAAGCGGTAAAAATAATGAAATGCACAGGAACGGGCACTGTACCGGTATTTTCTGCAATTCATGTAGGTTTGCAGCATGTCGATCGAAGTCAGGAACCTGCTCAAGGAATACGGGGAACAAAAAGCCGTTGATAACATCTCCTTTAAAGTGGAAAAAGGGGAGATCGTCGGCTTCCTCGGCCCCAACGGCGCGGGCAAATCCACCACCATGAAGATCATCACGGGCTACCTGCGGCCAACCGGCGGGGAAGCAAGGGTATGCGGCATTAATGTGGCGGAAGAACCGATGTAAACCAAAAAAAAGATCGGCTACCTGCCCGAACTGAACGCTTTATACTATGATATGTATGTGCGGGAATATCTTTCCTTTATCGCTTCCGTACATCATATCCCGGATACCGCTCAAAAGATAAAGTCTGTCATAGACACGGTTGGACTGAAGGCCGAGGCGGGAAAAAAGATCGGGCAACTGTCGAAAGGATATAAACAGCGTGTGGGACTGGCCGCCGCCCTGATCCACGATCCCGAAGTACTGATACTGGATGAACCCACATCGGGTCTCGATCCAAACCAGATCGTGGAGATCCGGGAGGTGATCAAAAAACAGGGACGGGATAAAACGGTTTTGTTCTCCTCGCATATCCTGCAGGAAGTGGAAGCTATCTGCGACCGGGTGATCATCATCAGCAAAGGACGTATTGTGGCGGATGAATTGCTCAGTAATCTGCAAAAGATAAAAAAGGACAACCCGGGCGTACAGGTGGAATTCAAGGAACCGGTGCAGCAGGAATGGCTGGAGGCGCTGTCTTCAGTGATCGCGGTCAGCAAAGTACAGCAATCCCTCTTCCATATTCAATGCTCAGATCCGGAAGGGGTGAAAAAACAATTATTACAGCTGGCCATTGACCGCCAGCTCAACATTATTTCCCTGCAAAATGCCGTCCAGGGACTGGAAGCCGTTTTCCGCGGGCTGACGACCGGTTCCGCCGACACAACTAACTAACGCAGAAGTGTAACCGTACCTTTAAGCAGAACGGTTTTCCCATCCGGGTTTTCATACTCCAGCAACCATACCAGCACCGAAGCGGGAATTTTTTTTCCTTTGAATGTGCCGTCCCATCCCCCGCCCGCCTGCCGGGTACTGTAAAGTAACTGTCCGTTGCGTTCATACACGGAAAACCGGCGGATATTCAGGCGCCCGAACAGGAGGGGGCGAAACAGATCGTTTTTACCGTCGCCATCCGGTGAAAAGGCGGAAGGGACCCAGATGCTGCAGTTTTCGATCACCTTTATTTTTCCTCCCGTACTGTCTGAACAGCCGCCCGCCGCGACCGCTTTTAGCGAAACATCGTATTCACCCGGCGCCGTAAATGAAACGGAAATATCGCGTGAACTGAATATTCTGCCATCACTCAGTTCCCAGGTAAAATCCAGCGAAGCATTGTTGGGCATAGTGGTTTGATTCAGCACCTGTACCGGTCCGCCCACGCATTGTTCCGCGGGTTCGGCCAAAAACCCGGCAACGGGCCCGGGGAGCAAACGGATCTCCGTATTTCTCGTGCTCCGGGAGCAGGCGCCTTTTGTGATGATCGCATAGTAGGTATTGATATCAGATGATGGTTGAGGAATAAAAATACCGGTATTGGCGCCCGGAATAGCCGTTCCGTTTTCATACCATTGGATATTCCCGTCCGTGGACAGCGCACGGAGAATGGTGTTGCCGGCCGCCGAACGGCAAAAAATGGTGCCCCCTGTCACTATCATCGACGTATCAATGTTGACTGGCGTTACCAGTACCGTATCAAAATTCACGCAGCCACTGCTGCTGTCTGCTACGGTGAGGTATAATAAGGCAGGGCTGTTTAGTCCAGGTTTTGTCAGGGTCATGGATGTAGTCGCGCTGACAACCAGCGAATCGGGCATCCAGTTATATTGCATGCCCGGTATGGAGGCCACCCCCAGCTGCGCCTGGTTATCTTCACAGAATTCAACATCCGGTCCCGCGTCGGCCACTGGCAAACCGGCCGTACGAATTACAGCCACCATGGTGTCGGGGCATCCAAAACCCGGATAGGGGCCCACCACTACCGGGAATTCGGATCCGGCCGGTGGCGGCGGACTCAGGGTCATGGTTTGGGAATTAGACAGAATGGTGGAATACCCGGGATCGGAATACCAGGTATAAGTTTGAAACCCGTGGGGGGCCGTGATCGTCACCGAATCCGCGTTCGGGCAAATGGCGGCGCCGGTAATCGCGTTGCTGCAGGAACCGCTCACATCCACGTAGGCATAGCCGAAATGTCCCGTATAAGTGCAATCACTGGTTATGAATTCCAGTCGCAAGGTTTTCCCTGCATAACCCGAGAGATTCAATGTTACCGGGGTCCAGTCTTTATAGATTACTGACGTGTCAACGGTGGAAACCCGGAAACCGGGCAGCGACGCGGATGCGGTGAAATCGAAATCGGAACAACCGATCACTGCATTGTCGGTGACATTATACACCCTTGCCCGGAATCGGGGTTGTTCATCGGGCAAATGTTGCGGGTCCTGGAATACCACGGCATAATAATACAGGATGGAATACAATGCGGCGGTATCAGGGATACTGAAAGTGTAAAAAACGCCTTCCGCGCTGTAAGAGGCCAGGTTGGATCCCCCCAGTTTCAGGCTGTAGCCGCTGCCATTGGGACAGGCCAGCGGAAAGCCTCCGAAAATATCGTTGCCCGAACCGGTATTGGCATACACCGTGTGATGAAATGGACGTTGAGTAAAACCGGTCCAGGTAATCGTGTTGACACCCCCGATACTTTCCACGCTGCCGGTTCTGCATTCCCAGTTACTGAGATTCCCGGATTCAAATCCGATATTGGGAGGACAAATACCCGCCTGTCCGCCTGCCGGCGTAAAAGCCAGCACTCCGCAAAACGCAGCGGCCAAAGTATTTATCTTATGCACAACAGTTGGGGTCCGCCGGATTTTCAGAAGCTGCCGGAGCGGGCTTCTGAAATTACAAAATAGTCCGGTAGCATCCTGTGACCAGGACTTCCCGCTTTATTCCATAGTCGTATCCGGGATTCAGAAACCCTTTTTTTCCGGGGGTGTATCGGTCTTTTTCTTTTCGAATTCACCGCCATACACCACCACCAGTTTGCTCCGGTCAAAATATTTGCGCAGCGCGCCGTTCACCGATTCGAGCGACAGACCCTTTACCTTGTTCTCAAAATCCGTATACTCGGAAAGATCGCGGCCGTCCCGGATAAACCAGCGAAGCTGTTGCGCCAGGTAATCGTTCATGCCCAGCAGGGTTTTATTCCCCTCGATCCAGGCGGATTTTGATTTTTCCAGCTCATCTTTTGTGAACCCGTCTGTAATGGCTTTATCCACTTCTTCCCGCAGGGCCGAATCAAGACGTCCCTTGTAAAGCGGATTAAAGGCCGCATATAGTCCCCAGGTGGATACATCAAACCGGTAATTACTGCTCAGGTAGGTGCCCGCGCCGTAACTCATTCCCTCGTTCTCGCGCAGGCGTTTGGGAATACGGGAAGAAAGAAAGGCGCCACCCCCCAGCAGCTCATTGGCCATGAACAAGGCCGGGTAATCATTGTGTTTTTCGGAAATGTTCACATTGATACTGCCCATCGCTATGGCATTGGTCTTATCGGGCGTGTTGATGGTTTCCGTGGTGCCTTTAACGTCAAAATACCGGGGCGCCACGGTGGCGAATTTCATTTTGCTGTTCCAGTTACCGAATGTTTTATTGAGAAAGCCCGTGACCGTCGGTTTATCCAGTTCTCCGACGAATGCGGAGATGGAGTTGTCGGCCCCGTAAAAATCCTGGTAAAATGCCTTCACTTCATCCAGGCTGGTGGCGGCCAGATCTTCCAGCATTTCGTCGGAGCTGTAAGCGTAGCTGGGATGCCCCTTTGGATACCGGGTGGTGAGTTTGGAAAGTTTTTCGGAGGCTACCGACTGCGGATCACTCTTATACGCCTCAATATCCGCTTTGGAATCCAGTTTGGCCTTTTCAAATTCTTCTTCGTCGAATTTGGGATGGCGAAGAAGATCTTCCAGGAGCGTGAGGGCAGCTGCCAGGTTCTTTTTGTCGGTGCTTACATTGATCACCAGGCCATTGGGATTACCGAAAAAGGATATATCCGTTTTAATACGGTCCAGCTCATCGCTGATCTGTTTCCGGCTACGGGTGGCAGTGCCGGTTTTGAGCATGTTGGCAACGAGGTATGGAGCGTATTTTTTATTCATGAGGCTGTTCTCGTCGCCAAACCGGAGACTGATACTGGCGTTGATCTTATCCCCCTTGGTGGGCTTGGTCAAAAGCGCGTATTGGGCCCCGTTAGCGAGTGTGCCGTATTCCGTATTTTTTTTGATATTGGCGATACTGTTCTCAAAATTCTCTTTTTGCCCGGCCGTTTCCTTCCCTTTATACCCCTGCAGCAACCTGGCCACGTCCGGTGTTTCACTCACCACGGTCCGGTCGGGCGCCGTATCCGGGATGAACACTCCGTAGGTCCGGTTGGAGGGTTTGTAATACTTGCGGGCAGCGGCTTTCAGATCGGCCACGGTCAGCTGCTCCAGCCGGTCGCGGTGCAGGAACCATAGGCGCCAGTCGCCGGCGCCGATAAACTCGGTCAGCGTGATGGCAAATTCCGTGGTTTTGCTCATGGAATTTTCAATATCCTTCAGCAGGCTGTTCCTGGCGCGGGTTAGGTCTTCTTCGGTGAATTCCATGGATACAATGCCATCCGCGGTATTCAGCAGTTCCGTCCTGGCGCTGTCAATACTTTTGTCTTTTGGCACTTCCAGTTCGTAATAGGTAATGCCCGGGTCATGGAGGGTGAACGAGTAACCCGATACTTTGGAGGCCATCTTGGTTTCCACCAGTTTCCTGTACAGTTCACCCGATGGGTCGTTCGTGAGTATTTCAACCAGCGCGTCGTTGGCCGCATAATCCTGATCCGCCACCGAAGGGGTGTGATAACCCATGGATACATACTGGATATCACCGGCCCGTCTCAGTGACACCTGTCTTTCCCCGTCCTGCGGGGGCTCTACGGTATAAGTGGGCTGCAGTTTGCGTGCAGGCCTGGGTATGGGACCGAAGTATTGCTGTACATACTGCAGGGCCCTTTTTTCATCGAATTTTCCCGCGATCACCAGTACCGCGTTATCCGGCTGGTAATATTTTTTATAGAACTGTTTCAGGTTCTCCGCTTTCACCCGTTCGATATCCTCCTTGCTGCCGATAGTGGATTTTCCGTAATTATGCCAGAGAAACATCGAGGATATCACCCGTTCCATCAATACCCCGTTGGGATAATTCTCGCCGATCTCAAATTCATTGCGGACCACGCTGAACTCTTTGGCCAGTTCTTCGGGCAGGATCTTCGAGTTCACCATCCGGTCGGCTTCCATATCGATGGCCCAGCGGAGATTCTCGTCGGAGGCCGAAAGGATCTCGTAATAATTGGTACGGTCGTACCAGGTAGTGCCATTGGCGAATGCGCCCTTATCGGCGATCGCCTTTTTGATATCCGTGAATTTCTTACACTGCTTGAACAGCATGTGTTCGAGCAGGTGGGCCATCCCGCTTTCGCCATATCCTTCATGACGGCTTCCCACCTTGTAAACGATATTGACGGCAATATTGGTTTGTGAAGCATCGGGTATCAGCAGTACCCGCAACCCGTTCTTCAGTTCGTATTCACTGATTCCCTCCACCGAGGTGATCAGTTTGGGTGCGGTTTGAGCGGAAAGTTCCGGGGTACCGGACCACAACAGGCCGGAGAATAACAAAAAAAGAACAAGACGCATATAAATTGATTTGATTGGAAAATAAACCAAATGCAGGTGTGCGCCAAACCGTCCGTACAATTCGGTTGTGGCGTGAATCCGTTACCGGATCACTGTAATCGTGCCCTTCTCCGTAACCAGTTTGTCATTATTGTCGTAAAATTCCAGCACCCAAACATATACCCCGGTAGGCTGTTCAACGCCCCTGTATTTACCATCCCACCCCTCCCCGTAGGTTTGGGTGTAATAGATGAGTTGCCCCCAGCGGTTGAATACGGAGAAACTCTTGAGTCCTTTCATACCGATCAGGTAAGGACGGGCCAGGTCATTGAGCCCGTCATTATTGGGAGTGAAAGCGGTGGGCAGGTAATAACCCGGCTTTTTCAATACCAGCATCTGAAGAGTGTCGGTCGTTACGCAGGTATGCTTGTCGGTAATGTCGATAAAATACAGCACATCATTGCCGTCGGCAAAGAATTCCGCATAGGGAGCGGTATAAGTGCTGAGATGGATAGGCGGCCGCCAGTTATAAATGGTGCCGATCGTATCACGCACATGTATAAACGCGGAACTGTTCTGCGGCACCGTGATGTCGCGGTACCGGTAACCCGGGGCCTGGCGGTTTACCTGTACGGTCCTCACCACGGTTTGTGTATCGTTCTCACATCCCAGGGTGGCCATTTTGAGGATCACATCGATTGGGCCCGGGGCCGTATTAAACGTAACCGGGAACGGGTCCTTCATGGTTACAGGAGGATCGCCGTTATTGAAATTCCATACATATCCGGTCTGCAGCGAACCGTTCTCATTGCTCCGGTTGGTGAACCGCACCGGCTTCCCGGTACAAATGGAATCCCAGGTAAAGTCGGGAATGCCGTTGGGCAGTACATAAACGGTTTGCTCAGTGCTGTCCTTGCAACCAAAGGACGTGGTGGTTACCAGTTTTACCTGGTAACTGCCCGTAAGGCTGAACGATTTTGTGGCATCCTGCACCTGCTGCCAGGTACCATCGCTGAAGCGCCAGATATGATCCATGGGCGCATTGTCGGGTGTGCTGGATGAATTGGTAAATACAAACGAATTATTGGTGACGCAACCCGTGTCGTTATTAACTGTAAAGGATGATATGGGTAGCGGATGTATACTTACCAGCACGGAGCGGGTACTGTCGAGACATCCTCCCTGGGTAATTTCCGCCCAGAACGTTCCCGATAAAGCGGGTTGGAATACCGGGTTGGTGGCACCGGGAACGGGACCCGTAGACAGCTCATGCCATTGCACGGCAGTTGAACTGGCGCTGACAGCCAGGCTGGGTGCCGCTTCTCCCACGCAGAAATCGGGATTCCCGGTTACCGTGAGAACGGTGTCCACAAAGAAGGTTGAAACAATGGTGGTGTCCCTCGAAACACATCCGTTTACTATGTCGGTGGTGGTGACGATAAATTCCGTCGGGTTGCTGGTGGCCGGAATGGCAAAGGGATTGGAAATAGCCGGATTACTGACTTCGCCCGCCGGGGTCCAGGCATAACTGTATCCCGCCACAGGAGGCGCCCCGATTTGTACCGGCAACCCCTGGCAAATACTCCGGTCGGGCCCGGCATCCGACACGGGAGGAACGCCAACATCAACAGTAGCATAAAGAGTGTCGCGGCAGCCGAAACCCGGGTAAGGTTCCACCACCACAGGAAAAACAGTGCCTACCGAGGGCGGGGGGAAGAGCGGCAGTGTTTGTGTATTGGACAGAACAGTCGTAAATGTTGGGTCGGAATACCAGGTATAGGCCTGAAAACCGTAAGGCGCGGTAAGGGTGATACCGGGGTCACCCGGACAAATATAATTACCCGTGATCGCACCGGCACAGTTGGAGTTCACGTCGATATAGGCATAGCCAAAATGTCCCTGCCGGGTACACTCGGAGGCAATAAACTCCAGTTCGATAGTCCTTCCTGCCAGCCCGGAAAGGTTCAACGTAACGGGAGTCCAGTCCTTATAAAGCACATTCGGATCAATAAGTGATGGAAGAAAACCCGGTAAACTGGAAGAAGCGGTAAAATCAAACGTAACACAGGGAATGGTTGTGTTGGTGGTGAGATCCGTGATTTTTGCCCGGAACCGGGGTTGTTCTTCGGGGGCATGACCCGGATTCTGCAGAACTACGGCGTACCAGAAAAAGATCGAAAAGGTGGTGGCGGATGCGGGAATCGTATAGGTATAGGTAATGCCGGATGCCTCTTTTCCGACTCCCCCATTGGTTGTGGCGGTTTCATTACCCAGTTTTACGCTGAACCCGCTCCCGTTGGGACAGGATTGCGGGAAGCCTCCGTACATATCCGTGCCTGCCGTTGGGGCAGGAATCATCGTGTGCTGGTTGGCAACCGGGGGACCCACACTGGTCCAGGTGATCGTATTGATGCCTCCGATAACATCAACAATCCCGGCCCGGCACACCCAATTGGTGAAATCGCCCATTTCAAAATCGAGGTTCTGCGGACAAAGCCCGTTTTGCGCTTTTGAAGTGCCGATAAAACTGCCGGACAGTAAAAAAAGGAAAATATATCTCATTACCGGGTAACGCATTGCCAGAAATAGGCTTCAAACTTATCCAAAAAAAAGGAAAAACTGAATTTGTGAGGATAACTCTTTTAACCGGATGTATTGATCTGAATCTTAATGAAAAACATTGTTTCTTTGCGGCAAAAGAACCGATCATCAATTAAAACCAGACAATATGAGTTATATCGCCGAGATATTTGCCCGCCAGATACTGGATTCCAGGGGAAACCCGACCATTGAAGTGGATGTGCTGACCGATGAAGGAGCCCTTGGCCGTGCCGCGGTACCCAGCGGTGCGAGTACCGGCGTACACGAGGCCGTGGAATTGCGGGACGGCGATAAAAAAAACTACCTGGGCAAGGGGGTGCTGAAAGCGGTGAGGAATGTAAATGATATCATCGCCCCGGCGTTTATGGGTAGTGATGTGGCCGACCAGACGGGTATCGATGAAATGTTGATCCAACTCGACGGCACTGCCAACAAAGGAAAACTCGGGGCGAATGCCTTACTGGCCGTTAGCATGGCTGTGGCGAAAGCCGCTGCCGAGGAGGCGGGTCTTCCCCTGTTCCGGTATATTGGGGGCACCAATGCCAAAACACTCCCGGTTCCGATGATGAATATCCTGAACGGAGGCGCCCATGCTGATAACAAGATCGATTTCCAGGAATTTATGGTCATGCCCGTCGGCGCATCCAGTTTCGGCGAAGGACTGCGCTGGGGCGTTGAGATCTTTCACGCGCTCAAGTCGGTGCTGAAGAAAAAGGGGTTCAGCACCAATGTTGGGGATGAAGGGGGATTCGCACCCAATATCCAGAGCAATGAAGAGGCGATCGACACCGTGATGGAAGCCATCGTGGCGGCCGGTTATAAACCCGGCTCGCAGATCACCATTGCCATGGACGCCGCCAACAGCGAATTGTGGGACGCCAAAAAGAAAAAATATGTTTTCCATAAAAGCAGCGGAAAGGAAATGACCAGCGATCAACTGGTGAAATTCTGGGAAGGCTGGGTGAAAAAATATCCCATCGTTTCCATCGAAGATGGCATGGCCGAAGACGACTGGAACGGATGGGCGGCCCTCACAAAAGCCATCGGCCACAAATGCCAGCTGGTGGGTGATGATCTGTTTGTAACCAATGTAACCCGCCTGCAACAGGGCATTGACAGGCAAATCGCCAACGCGCTCCTGGTAAAAGTGAACCAGATCGGAACGGTAACAGAAACGATCAATGCTGTCACACTGGCGCAGCATAACGGATACAATACCATCATGAGTCACCGCAGCGGTGAAACGGAAGACACCACCATCGCCGACCTGGCTGTGGCCCTGAATTGCGGTCAGATAAAAACCGGCAGCGCCTCCCGCACCGACCGGATGGCCAAGTATAACCAATTGCTCCGAATCGAAGAATTGCTGGGGATGTCGGCGTTTTATCCGAAAGGAAAGATTAAATTTGGGAAATAGTTGCCGGTCTACAGTCTACAGTCTACAGTCTACAGTCTACAGTCTACAGTCGACAGTCGACAGTTCACAGTTGGGCAGTGTGCTGACAGACAGTCAAATTAAATACCAATAACCATGAACAGGATCCTAACCCGTTTACCAGCCTGGCTCAGGAACAAATATTTCATTGCTTTTGCGGCTTTTTGCGCTGTTATGCTGTTTTTGGATAAAAATGATCTTTTTACCCAGCTGGCACGCACCCGCGAACTGAATAACCTCCGCCAAAGCAAACAATATTACAGTACCCGGATTGAAGCGGAACGCAAAGAATTAGAGGGACTTAAGCATGATCCGGCCGTCCTGGAAAAATATGCGCGTGAAAAATACCTGATGAAGCGGGATAATGAGGATTTGTTCATTATACCGGAAAATTACGATTCACCAAAGAATTAGCTTTCCCGGCACAATAAGGCCACCGGCGCCCCGTTAATTACACGGACGTTTATGATATCCGGCTACCTCGGACACACACTATTTCTGGACAAATTAACCGGTTTGCTAATGACCAATTTTACTCCTGAGGATCTCTTATTGTATTTATACAAAGAGACTTCTGATGAACACACCACTGCCATTGAAGCCGCGTTGGAAAAGGACTGGACACTTCGTGAAAAATTGAACGTGCTGAAAGCATCCATGCAACGACTGGACAAACTCACTGTGGCCCCCCGTACCGAAGTCGTGCTGCATGTGCTCAACCACGCAAGGGAGCAGGTTACCGAAACCGTTCAGTAATTCATAACGGCAAGAACGAATTCAGCATTCCGCGAAGAACGGGATGCTTTTTTATTTTACAGCCCCGCTCCCACCTTCGCCCCGGTTTTAATCCGGGCCTACAGCGGACAAGCCCGACTCCCGACTCATTACACCCGGCTCCGTAAATTGCAGCATGACCCGCAAGGACCGCTATAAATTTATCATTGACTATTTTGAAAAGCACATGCCGGTTGCCGAAACGGAACTTGAATACGGCGACCCCTACCAGTTACTCGTCGCGGTGATCCTTTCCGCTCAATGCACGGATAAACGTGTGAACCAGACCACTCCCGCCATCTTTGAAAAATATCCCAACGTGCATTCTTTAAGCCGGGCGACTTTTGATGAACTGTTCCCCCTTATCAAAAGCATCTCTTACCCCAATAACAAAACAAAACACCTGATCGGTATGGCCCGCAAAGTAGTGGATCAGTTTAGCGGCAAGATACCCATGACAGTGGAGGAACTGGTGCGGCTGCCCGGTGTGGGCCGGAAAACGGCCAATGTGATCACCTCGGTGGTGGACAAACAGCCCAATATGGCCGTTGACACGCATGTATTCAGGGTCAGTAAAAGGATTGGACTCGTTCCCTCAACCGCCAAAACCCCTTTGGCCGTTGAAAAAGAACTGGTGAAAAACATTCCCACGGCCCTTATCCATAAAGCACACCACTGGCTGATCCTGCACGGCCGGTATCAATGCCTGGCGCGAAATCCACAATGTGAGCATTGCGGTATCAGACCCGCATGCAACTATTTCCTGGCAAAAAACAAGAAGAAAGCCGGGCAGAACAAAACGAATCTTTCATAAAAACAGGTCCGGTCATCGGCCCCCCGCCTGGCCAGATCCGGTAATGCATCTCCGGGAATATTCTTTTCCACATGCGTTATTTCACGGTGAATTTCAGAGGTTTTAAACTTTGCCGTTTATCATAAATCAATACATTTACTTTCCTGAAAACAATCCTTCCTGTCCCTTTGTAAAGCCGTTATTTTATGTGTTAATTATTTTAGGGAATGAGAAAACTATTGGCGTTCGTGGTCCTGAATGGTATTTTTTACAGTCAGTCCCTGCAGGGACAATATTATTACAGCAACAGCAAGTATTATGAAAGTGATGTGGTTTTTGAGATCGGGATCTCCGGTGGGGTGATGAACTCGTTCACCGACCTGGGTGGAAAAGCCGGGATCGGCAAGGGTTTTATCAAAGACCTTCGCTGGAAACCGGCCCGGCTCTCGTATGGCGCTTATATAACAGCCACCTACCGGGATGCGATCGCCGGAAGGATTGAGGGCACTTTTGGAACGGTAACCGGTTATGACAGCATCCTGAAGAACGTGGCCTCCACCACGATGGACCGTTACCAGCGAAATCTGAGTTTCCGGAGCAAGATCGCCGAAGTGCAACTGGCCATAGAAGTGCATCCGCTTTTCTTTCAGCGATTTGATGAGGACGAACCTCCCCGGCTTTCCCCCTATGCCGTGATCGGCGCAGGTTATTATTCATTTAACCCTGAGGCAAAGCTGAACGGGCAGTGGTATTTCCTGGCACCGCTCCGGCTGGAAGGACAGGGATTCAATGAATACCCCGACCGGAAACCATATAAACTCAGCCAGTTCAATATCCTGGGCGGGCTGGGTCTCCGGTACGAGATCAATACGATGTTCAATGCCCGGCTTGAACTGATTCACCGGAAATTGTTCACCGATTACCTGGATGATGCCAGTACCACCTATATCGACCCGGCTTTATTTTATACTTATCTGCCACCTGTACAGGCGGCCATCGCGCAGCAGCTTCATTTCCGGAGAGATGAACTGAACCCGCTGGATGTTCAACCGCAGTTTGGGGAGCAACGAGGAGATCCGGAAGATAAAGATGCCTATTTCACGATCCAGGCCAAGATCGGAGTAAAGCTGGGCAGAAAAAAAAGATGACCCCTTTCAGATAGCGATGAGATGATATATGATAAAAGTCCTGTTCCGGCAGGACTTTTATTTTTAAATTTACACCAGCCGGTGTGTATCCCGGAGTAAATCATTTATGTATGGATGGAGAACATTTACAGGCTGAAAAACCCCTGCTGAACAGTCATCTTTCCTTTTTACCGCTGGCCAATGCCCTGCGTAAAAACATGGCTGAGGGGAACCCGGGTATGCAAAAATTATACGGCCAGGTGATCCGGGATCTGGAATCCAAACCGGAATTACTGGAAACGATCACCGATCTCTCCGTTATCAGTCCCCATGCCGAACTGATCCAGGAACTGCTGTCGGCCGTGTTCCCCCCGACTACGGCCAATTTCATGTACGGGGTTTCGCTGCCATTCACCTTTTATGCGGTGTACGCGTCTCCCCTGTTCAAAAAACTGCTGCTGAAACCGGGAACCAACGAGATCAACTTCCCGGAAACCACTTCCGGTGACAGTCTCGACAAACAGCGTATGCAATTCGCCTACGGGCTGATCCTGAAAAAGTACCTGGGGTATAACAGTCCGGATTTTTCCCGTATCATTTATTCCTACCAGGATGAAACGACAGGACTGATGCAGTATATGGAAATGCGGATGGACGGGCGGTTCATTGATGTAAAACCGGTCGGCGAACTGCCTCCCCTTCCGGAGGGGTTAACCGATCAGATCACCAACCGGATCATGACCCTGGAAGAACTGATCCGGCAGGTACCGATCGAAAAATTCGTTTTCGAAGGCATCACCGTCATCCGGATCAATAACGTGACGGAACAGGAAGTCATTACCCAGATGAAAAACCGGTTCCTGGATGAAGTCGCCTTCTCCGACTCTTCGGTATTTACCGAACTCGAGCGTCATGTTCAGAGCCTGGTTGGCCTGAAGGATATTTTTGTCGGTGTGACTCCTTTCTTCAAGATCAACCAGCACTATATCTACTCCGATCTGCACAATGCCAACAGTATCCTTTTCCGGCACCTGCATTCGACAGCCGAAAAGGACGAGATCAGTGATTATTGCAAACTGCTGTTCAAGGAAAGTAACCAGCCCCTGCTTTTTGAAACGATGAACGACCAGGTGTTGGGGGATGTGCAATGCCTCCCCTATTATCACCGGGAAGGATCCAACAGTCTGGTCCTTTGCCCGCTCAAGCAGGGAAATAATCTCATCGGTATGCTGGAAATCGGTTCCGCTAAACCGGGTCAGCTGACACCCGCTCACGTCAGCAAGGTTAGCGCCGCTATTCCTTTATTCACCCTCGGGCTGGAAAAAAGCCTGGAACACCTGAATAATGAAGTGGTGCAGGTCATAAAAAAGAAATTTACCGCCGTACAACCTGCTGTGGAATGGAAATTCACTGAAGCGGCGCTGGATTTTATCGTCAGGCAGCATCATAAGGAAGAGGCGAAAATACACCGGATCACGTTCAACGATGTGTGGCCCCTGTATGCCGCCATTGATATCCGGAACTCCTCCACGGAACGTTCGCATTCCATTCAGCTCGACATAATCGAACAGCTTGAACTCGCCCGCAACGTGATCCGGAAAGCCCAGACGGTCGTTGATTTCCCGCTGCTCCAGGAATTACAATTCAAGATCGATAAGTTCATCGTGGCAGCCAGCGATGTGCTGCAGTCGGAAGAGGAAATACTGATACAGGATTTCATGAAGGACCAGGTGATTTCCGTGTTCAATCACTTGCATGCCACCGAACCTTCTTTAAAGGAAGATATTGAACATTACCGCTCCCGGCTGGATCCCCAGGTGGGCATGTTGTACCATCACCGGAGGGAATACGAGAAAAGCGTTACCCGGATCAATGAAACTCTCTCCCGTTTCATCGACAAGGAACAGGTGGCAGCCCAGAAAGTGTACCCCCATTATTTTGAACGGTTTGTCACCGACGGACTGGAATTCAATATTTACATCGGCCAATCCATCGCTCCCCGGAAAAAATTTGATGAGATCTACCTGCACAACCTGAAGATGTGGCAACTGACCATCATGGCCAAGGCGGCGAGGGTGACCCACAAACTGGAGGAAGAACTCAGTCCCCGGCTCCGCACCACCCAGCTGATCCTATGCTACAGCCAGCAATTGTCGGTCACCTTCCGCACCGAAGAAAGAAAATTTGATGTGGATGGCACCTACAATATCCGGTACGAAATCGTCAAGAAGCGGATTGATAAGGTGCGCATCCGCGACACCAACGAACGCCTCACCCAGCCGGGGAAGATCGCCATCGTGTATTCGCAGGCGAAAGACGCGGCCGAGTATACCGAATACATCGAATTCCTGCAGGACCAGGGGCTCCTGAAACCGGGGATTGAAAGACATGATCTCGAGGAACTGCAGGGGGTATCGGGTCTGAAAGCGCTCCGGGTGGATGTGAATTTTGAGGACATCAATCCTTTTTATACCCGGGGAGTGGAATTATCAAACATCACGTCCAAACAACTGCTGGGCAAGTGACCGGTCTGAAACAAGGGTGACCGTTCCTGCTAAAAGGAACAAACTATCATTAAGCAGACGTACCTTACCTTGTTACCGGATTTTAAAAACCTTACTGTGAAACGACACTTACTTCTCTTTTTCCTGGGCGCCTGCCTGTATGGTCAGGCGCAGCCCATTGACCTGAATGATTCGGTCATTTTCAATGCCAAAAAACCTTTCGCTCTGTACATTAACACTCCCAACAGTTTTTCGGCGTTACCCAATACCGATATATTCACACTGGCGGGCGATTACGCGATCGAGTCCGTGCTTTTTGAATTCCCGGCGCCCGTAAGGGAACTGAAGCCGTTTTTCTTTCATGAGCTGCGTTTCCCCGCAACCGGTGATACTCTTTCCATTATTTATGAAGGCAATGACTTCACCCGTCACCTGGCCGAACAGACCGCCCGCTACGGGTTACTACCCGGAAAGGATGATTCGGCCAACCGGGTGGCGGTCCGGAAATTCCGCGAAGAGTATGAAGGCATCCGGAACTATGAGAAAAAGATCCATGAGGTTGAATCCTTTCTCAATTACACGCGCCAGTTCAATTTACAGGCGGTGCGGGACCGCAGCCAGCCCGTTACCCTGGTGAACAACCGGGTGATCATGCAGGACGGTATCATGATCGGCACCATTAATCTGGCCAAGGACCTGACCCAGACCAACGCGGCCCTGCAGTCGCCCGTATCCCGGCCAAGGGCCAGCGGCGCCAGGACCTATTCCACTATTGGCACTACGGATTACGAAACCCGTATCAAAACTGAAGCGGAGGTATTCTTTCCCGGGGGGTTCATGGTACAAACCACGAGACTCAGTGATCATTACACCAATATCAACAATAAACAGGAGGTCGGTTATAAACTGTATTCTGTTTCCCGGAAGAAAAATTATAAGAATGGTGAGGGAGATGATTTCATCATCCGGTTCCTCTGTTTTTTAGTGGAGGATTATCGTTTATAGCGATAAACTGCTTCCGTGATAAAATGAAACGACCGGTCGCAAAAAGACCGGTCGTTTGAATTTTATTTCGCAGATATTATCAGAGTTTCCAGAAGAACCCAAACATCGGGATCATGTCCTCGCTGGAAAAACCTACGCTGGCATTGATGACCAGCCTGCGCAGCGGCGAGAACCAGATACCGCCTCCATATCCCGTAGCCATTTTGGAAACATTATCGTTATCCTCCCATACGCGGCCAAAATCAACAAAGGCGAACATACCAATGGAAGCCGGGAACAGGTAGGTCTTCAGGTTGGCCCATTTCCAGCGCAGCTCCGTTTGGTTAAAGAAAGCGGTCTTCCCGGCAAAACGCTCGCGGCGGTAACCGCGCAGGTTTTCATTGCTGCCCAGCGTTTGCGCCTGGTAGAATTCAAATGCATCGCCCATAGTGGCGCCGAAGCCGGTCCGGTTGGCCCAGACAAGCCACTCACTGGCAAGGGCCAGGTGGAAGGTGAGGTCGGTATTGAACTGCGACACATTATCGTAACTCTTGCTGTTGTTGCCCGACAGGTATTTGAAATGGGCATTCCACAAAATACCCTTGCTGGGCAGTATCGGGTTGTTCCGGGTATCCACCATCAACATGGTGCGGAATCCGAGATAAGACTGACGGTCGTTGATAGAGGATGTCAGCCCCGCGGGGGGAGACACTTCCACATTCCTGCGGGTATTGAATTTATCTGTAGAATCGTAATGGAAGAACTGGAACGTGGGACCCAGCCAGAACATGACTTTTTCCGAGAAGCGATGACGCAGCATCAGGGAGATATCGCCCAGGTCGTACCGGACCCGGTAGTACCGGAATTTACGATCGGCCCTGATCGTGCCCAAATTCTCATTATACACCGAATTCATACCATACCCGAAGAAGTTGCTGGTATTGTTCGGGCCCCTGTAATCGATCTCTGCCGTAAGGTCTGTCTTATATCCAAATACCCCGATAAATTCCCCGTTATAAGTGAACCGGAAGGCTTTAGTGGAAAAAGCAAACAGGGTTTTGATCTGGTGGAAGGACTGGTAAGGTGTTTTCCGGAAACCATGACGGATGAATTTGAACGTGGGACCTATCAGGATGCCGTCATCCGGGTTAAAGCCCAGGGTGGCGAAAAAGGACTGGTAATTGTATTTATATCCAAGGCGGTCATACGAATTCACGATTGTATCGTTGCGGAATTTATTGCGGAACTTTCCGGTTACACTGTTATTGCCGTCTCTTCTGTCATAAATCAGCGTACCGTTCTCATCGGAATTATTTGTAAACACATCAGCGCCATCGCCGCCGATCAGCCGGGTCCTGATCCTGTCCACATTTCCGCTTTGCACGAATTTATCATCCCCGCCGAAGCCGTAAATCCGAACTTCATTGGTGACAAGAGGGTCAAACTTGCGCTCATACATTTTTGTGGAGAGGTTGCCTTCCTTAGTGATCTTGTACACTTCCACCAGCATGGAGCCGTCATCGCTGCGTACCAGGTTAAACTGTTCGGTCTTATCGCTGGCGGTAATGCTTACCGTTTCGGCTAGGAAGTTGTAATACTCCATTACATCAGCCACGATAAAATTGCGGCGTTCCCGGAGCGTGCTGGCGATTGTGGGGCCGGATATATCCCTGATCTCGCGGGGTTGCACGGCGATGGCGCGATCGATCACGGCGTCGGTCATTTTGGCTACAAAGCTTTCGGCTTCCCGCTGCCAGTCTTCCTTGCTCAGCCCGGTCAGGAAGAACCGGTCGAGGTTACGGGCGGCGAAATTGAACCGGGCGATGCTCCTGGCCTGTGGCTTAAATCCTTCGAGTTGAGGCACAAGGGCACGTCCTTTTATAAACCCGGGAAGAATGCCGTCATTGATATAAAATGCCTGGTCGCGGTCCTTGGCTATGGGATAAAAGGTCTTTCCTTTTCCATTGTCCCAGGCGCCCCAGTTCCACTGGTCCTCGTGCCGGTCAAGGTCCATCACAAACATATCCAGGATCCTTACCCGCAGCATGGCCAGCTGATCAACGGTGTTGTCATTATCATCTTTTAGTTTAGCCACCACTTCGTCGGTGTCATATCCTTTCTTTACCGAATCCGGGAAACGCTCTTCGAACAGCACCAGCATATTCCTGAATTCTTCGCGGTATTCGCCCAGTTTGGGATCATCGCCTACGTATGCCAGCCGGGGGTTGCCATGCGGCACACCGGCCGCTTCGGAAAGTACGGCCATAGACAGGGCCGCATAGGGGTAAGAGGCGGAAACACCGTCGGCCACCAGGTCGGCGGCGGCTTCACTCTGCAGGTTGCCGGGCAGGGTTTTTTCCGTGATATACTTGGTAATGGAACGGATCACATAATCCCTTCCGTTGGCGCCTTCCAGCCGCAGGGATTTGGTTTGTTTACCACCCCCTTTTTTAACTGGAGTGAGACCGCCATATTCCTTTGAGAGGTTCAGCACCGGTACTGTAATGGGGGTGTTCCATTCTGTCCGGTAATTCGTACCCATCCAGGTCTGGCGGGCACGGGTGGTTACGAAGTTACCACCCGGAGCGGTAGCCGAATCACCGGTTACCTGGGTATTGGCTGCGGGAACAATCAACAGAAAAGACAGAACGGATAATAGTAAGATTCTCATGTTAGCAGGTTTTGGTTTAATGTATGCGAAAACCGTATGAATCGTAAAAGATACGATTTTCTGAATTTCCTCAAAATTAAAGTATAGCGGTCAATTCCCCGGAAATATGGCAGTAGCGGTTTGCAATCAAACTGCCCCCTCAACTTATTCATTCAGCAAAATCATAATTTTCTTACCCGCACGGGTGATCAGCAAAAACTTTTATGTAAATTGACCCGCTATTCAAGGCCACCCGGACCTGGCGGCCCATCGGTCCCCTTCCCGGCATGCCCGGCCTCAGCCTGCTGCTGTGGCACAAAAAAAAATCAAAGATCAGCGGCTTTTGTCAGACTGGATCGTTGTGGTAATTAACAGAACCCGGATGAAACGACATTATTTTTTGGTTTTGGCGCTGATATGGACCGGCCGGGAACTATATGCACAAACCGCCGATAGCGTTACCCGCCGCATCGTGCTGATCGGCGACGCGGGCCAGTTAACCAACGGACGTCACCCGGTAGTGGACGCCGTGAAAAAAAGGATCCCGCTCGATAACAAGACCACGGTTGTATTCCTGGGTGATAATCTATATAAAATAGGTTTGCCCGATGCCCAGTACAGGAATTATGCCCAGGCCAGGGCCATTCTTGACTCCCAGGTATCCATAGCCGATAATACACCTGCCCAGGTGTACATGATCCCCGGCAACCACGACTGGGAAAATGGCGGCCGGGGCGGGTACAATGCGATCATCCGGCAGCAATTGTATGTGGATTTCCTGAATAAAGGCAATGTAAATTTCGAGCCCGAGGACGGATGCCCGGGTCCAAGGGAAGTTGACCTGGGCAATGACGTCATGCTGATCATGTTCGACAGCCAGTGGTGGCTGCATCCGCATGACAAACCCGAAATGGAGTCCGACTGCCGTTGCAAGACCAAGGAAGAACTGGTGGACCAGATCGGGGACATCATCGCCCGCAATTCCCGGAAACTGATCGTACTGGCCTGTCATCACCCTTTTAAAAGTAACGGCGTACACGGCGGATTCTTTACGCTCAAGCAGCATTTATTCCCGTTGACGGATCTGCGAAAAAATCTGTATATCCCCTTACCCATTATCGGATCCGCTTACCCGATCGCCCGCAGCGTGTTCGGTGCGCCGCAGGATATCAGTCATCCGGCCTATACCGATATGATCAACCGTATAACGGCGGCGGTCAGACGCGCTTCACCGAACGTCATATTCGTTTCCGGTCACGACCACAACCTGCAGCTGATCCGGGAAGACGGTTATAATTATGTGGTCAGCGGCGGGGGATGCAAGCAAAACCGGACTTCCAACAACAAGAACAGCCTCTTCAATGCACGAAACGAAGGTTTCGCCGTAATGGATGTTTATGCCAGCAAGGATGTAAAAATTACGTATTACGAGGTAATGGATACGGTAAGGCAAAGCGAAACCATTCCCCTGCTGAATTATTCCAAATTACCCGAATCCTTCAGCGACACGACCGAAAAAGCCTCCCTGGTGGCGGAGACCGAATACCCCGACAGTGTAAAGGCTGCGATCAACAAGAACCTCAAACCCGTAAAGGGGCTGAAACGCTTTTTCATGGGGCAGAACTACCGCAAGGAATGGTCCGCCCCGGTAAACATGAAGATTTTTAAACTGCTTCGCGAAAAAGGCGGTTTCATTATCGAAGGACTGGGCGGCGGCAGCCAGACCAAATCGCTCCACCTGGAGAACAAGCTCACGAAAGAAAAATGGGTGCTCCGCAGCATGAACAAAAACCCTTCGGGCGCCATCCCCGAGATCTACCGGGGTCCCGTAGTCGAAGATCTGCTGACCGAGCTGAAAACCTCCATATTTCCCTATGGTGCCATGATCACACCTTCACTTACCGAACCGCTGGGGCTGGCTTCCGCCAAACCCGAGCTTTTCTTTGTACCCGACGACCCGGCCCTGAGTTTTTACCGGCCCCTGTTTGCCAACACGGTTTGTATGCTGGAGCGCCGCAATGCATCCTATGACTTCACGGATACCAAGACCACGGCGAAAATGATGGACAAGATGCTGGATGAAAATGATCACCGGCCCATGCAGCCCGAAGTGCTCAAAGCCCGGCTGCTCGATATCCTGATCGCGGATTATGACCGTCATTTCGACCAGTGGCGATGGGGCATCATCGATACCGGTAAAGGAAAACTGTATTACCCCATTCCCCGCGACCGGGATCAATCCTTTTTTAACTCCGACGGGCGGATGCTGAAATTCCTGAGCAGCCGGTCCATGCCCTTTTTAAAAGGGTTCCGGTCCGACATCCCCAAAGTGAACTGGCTGGGATTTGTAGCCCGCGATTTTGACCGCAACTTCCTGACGAGCCTCGATAAAAAGCAATGGGAAAAAGCCATCAAAGAGGTACAACAGCAATTGAGCGACAGCGTGATCGGGGATGCGGTACGGCATCTTCCCCCCGAGATCTACGCGATCAGCGGTGAGAAAATCATTCAGAAACTGAAGAGCCGCCGCGAAGCCCTGCCGGCAGCCGCCCTGAAATATTATCATTTTATCTCGAAACGGGTGAATGTGGTGGGCAGTAACCAGAAAGAGTATTTCAAGGTCAGCAGCATAGGCAACCTCCTGCAGGTTAAAGTTTACGCCCGCTCAAAAGGAAACGATACGAGTTTTGTCATGTATAACCGGGTGTTCGATCCCGCGGTTACCCGCGAGATCCGTTTGTTCGGATTACATGACGAAGATGTGTTTGAAGTGGACAAAAACGCCGAATCGAAGATCAAACTCCGGATTGTTGGCGGCCGCGGCATTGACACGTTCAATATTAAAGGCAGGATCAACACGCTGTTGTACGACCTGAAGGATGACATGGGTATTACCGACTATTTCATTAAGGACAGCAGCCATATTAAGAAAAGATTTTCCAATGCTCCCCCGGTGAATGATAAAACCATACTGGGCTTTAGTTACAACCAGACCCGGTTCCCGATGGTGCATTTCAATTACAACTCGGATGACGGCATCCTGCTGGGAGCGGGATTCGCGCACCGCACTTTTGGTTTCCGGAACCTTCCCTATGCCACCGATCAGCGGCTGTCGGCCGTGTACGCGGTAGACCGGGGCGCATTACGACTGCAATACCGGGGCGAATTCAATCACCTGTTCCGGAACCTGGACCTGCTAGTCCGGGGGGATTTCGCATCGCCTTCACTCAATAATTTCTTCGGTCTGGGTAACAATACCCTGATCAATACGGATCTGCCGCACCGGTATTACCAGACCCTGTACCAGTCATTCGAGGCGCAGGTCCTGCTGCGCAAACGGATGTTTGACAAACTCCATTTCATGGCAGGTCCATACCTGTACAGTTACTCGGCGAAATACAGCCGGAACAATGAAACGGTGCTGGGTAAGCCTTCGCAGGTACGCCTGGATTCGGCGGCTGTGTTTGGCAAAAAAACCTATGGCGGTCTCAAACTCGGATTGCTGATCGATAACCGGAATAAGGAATTCTTTCCCACCCGGGGAATTTTCTGGCGCCATGATTTCCTGGCCACAAGCAACCTGACAACCGGAGAAGGAAAATACGTGGCCTATATCACCGACATGTCCCTTTACGCGAGCCTGCGCGAACCGGCCAAACTGGTAGCCGTATTGAAATTCGGCGGTGGCCGGATCTTTTCAAAGAATTACGAATATTTCCAGGCCATGAGCTTCGGCGCGCAGAATGACCTGCCGGGTTTTCGTAAAAACCGGTTTGCCGGCCGCTCTTCCCTCTACGGGGGACTGGAATTCAGGGCGCAGCTTTTCAATCTCAATTCGTATATCCTGCCCGGGCCATTCGGTATCGCCGCTTTTTATAATGCCGGGAAAGTATGGCAACCCAACGATCCCGATGGGGGCCGAAAATGGCACGGGGCCTATGGCTTTGGAGTTTATTTCCTTCCCTTTAGCGCCTTTTCGATCTCTGCCTATGCCGGTTTCTCAGAGAATGAAAAAATGTTCAATTTTACACTGGGCACAAAATTCAATCTCACGTATTAAACCCGCATAGTGGTAAACAACCCATCCGCCAGTCAACCGGCCCGGAACGGCCGGGTGATCTACCTGCATACCGGCGCCTTTGTCCTGCTGCTGGCGATCACCTGGATGGTTTTCGTGAGCCGGTACACCAAACTGGATGAGGCATCGTTCCGCTTTTTCTCCCCTTTAATAACGGAGGAACGAACGGCCTGGATGAAAGCCATTACTTTCCTGGGTAATTACAAATTCCTGGTGCCGGCCAATCTGATACTGATCGCGGTATTGTTTCTCCTGAAAAAAAATTTCACCGCCTGGCAGGTGCTGGTGGTGGCGCTGAGCAGCCTGGGACTGAAACTCGGTTTGAAAGAATTATTCGCCCGCAGCCGGCCGGCAGACCCGATGGTGTATGGAATAACGAATTACAGTTTCCCCAGCGGGCACGCCCTGATGAGCGTAGCTTTTTTCGGCATGCTGATCTGGCTGGCCGATAAATATATCCTTTCCGTATTCTGGCGGGGGTGCTGTATCGGGTTTCTCGTGCTGCTGATCCTCGTGATCAGTTTTAGCCGCGTGTACCTGCGGGTGCATTATACCACCGATGTGCTGGCCGGACTTTGCCTGGGTTCCTGCTGGCTGTATTTCTGTCTCTGGTTTACCGAAAAAATCCGCGACCGTCGTTTAACCTAAGGTTTATATATGAACCGGTGAATAGTCGCCCTCGAAGTAACCCCTTCATTGGAAATATACATATCCCCGTTGCTGCGGAAGGTAAGCCCTTCTGGCTGCGGAAACATTTTCTTGCCCAGTTCATAAACCCCCTCTGGATTACCGTCGAGATCAGCAATGACCAGCTGGTTGGCCGCGGAAGAAATAATAAAGAGCTTTTGCAGTTTGGGATGAATGCCGGCTGCGGAAGGCTGGAATTTGGACGTTTTATGCGGCGACATTTTCTTTATCGTATCGGCGTTGATACGGAAAACCGGATTATTGTCGAATCCCGTTGAATCGGGATAGAAAGCAAAAGCACTGACCTCCCCTTTACTGTCCATATCACAGTTTTTGCATACTACGATCAGGGCCTTGCGCGCCGTATCGGCGTACATGGTTTCAAAATCATTGGTGCCGGTGATATTCAGTTTACCCACTTCCATTCCCCTTACCCCCGCGCTGTCGCGGATGATCTTGGTGATCATGCCGTCGCTGCGGAGAACATAGGGCACACCATTGTACAGGGCGATATCCTCGTAATCCCCTTTTCCGGCAAACTTATACGGAGAAGGAGGAATGATTGCTTTTGTTTCCTTGTCCAGCACAAACAACTTTCCCGATTCGTCAAAATGGGCCAGGAATTCATTACTTACGGGATCCCAGGCAAGCCCGGAAATCTCCTTCAGAGTGAGGTCCAGCTTTATCGTATACGCTTCCGAAAATTTATAATGGGGCGGCGACTGGATGATCCTTTTCTTAGGTTTACAACCGGCGGTGATCAGCAAAGCCATTGCAGCGAATAAACCTATCTGCCTGTTCCTGAAATTTAAAAAACTCATTCCCTTGATTTTGGATTAAATTTATCAAAAGTTATCTTTATAGCATGAGCGAAGATCAATTGGCTGTTTTGCAGGAGGCCCAGGCGCTGGTGACAGACATGCTGCAGAACAAACTCCACAAAAATATACGTTTTCACACATTACAGCATACACAGGAAGTGGTGCGGGCCTGCCAGTTGCTCGGCGAAGAAATGAGAATTAGCGGGGATGATCAGTTCGCGCTGCAGCTGGCCGCCTGGTTTCATGACACCGGGTATACCAGCGGCAGTTCCCGCGATCATGAAAACGTCAGTATCCGGCTGTCCCTTGAATTCATGAACGCCCGGAATATCCCGGAAGAAATAAAAACAAAAGTGGTCGGGTGCATCAATGCCACCCGCATGCCACAGACACCGGAAAACACACTGGAACAGATCATCTGCGACGCAGACCTCTTTCACCTGGGCACGTCCGACTTTGATGAGAAAAACCGGATGTTGCGGGAAGAGCTCAATGAATTCGGCGATAATGATGTTTCCAAAAAAGACTGGAGAAAGATCAATATCCGTTTCCTCGAAAGACATGAATATTTTACCCCGTACGGAAGAGAAAAACTGCAGCCGGTAAAGGACCGGCACCTGGAAGATTTACTGGAAAAAGAAAATAAAAAGCATTACACCATGAAACCCGAAAAAAAAGAGAAGGACAAACAAAAGGATAAGGCCAAGGATCCGGCCGCGGTTGCGGCAGCCGAAGAGGCTAAGAGAAAACGGGAAAAGGAAAAAGAAGCCGACCGGAGCATTGCCACGGTATTTCGCATCATGGCGCAGAGTCATACCAATCTCAGCGGCATGGCCGATTCAAAGGCCAATATCCTGATCTCGGTAAACTCGATCATCCTTTCCATCATGATGGCCAGCCTGTTTGAAAAACTGCAGACGGATCCGCAGTTGCAGATACCCGTTTCCATTATCACTGTAGTATGCGTAACATCCATTGTATTCGGGATCCTGGCCACCCGCCCCAACGTTTCGCACGGAACCTTCACCCGGGACGATATTGCCAATAAAAAAACCAACCTCCTGTTTTTCGGGAACTTTCACAACATGAGCCTGGAAGATTATAGCTGGGGCATGACCGAAATGCTGGGTGATAAATATTATATGAACACCAGCATGATCAAGGACCAGTATTTCCTGGGCGTGGTACTCGCTAAAAAATACAAGTATCTCCGGATCGCATATAACATTTTTATGTACGGACTGGTCGTTGCCATGCTGGCCTTTGTCGTGGCCTTCCTGCTCCCTTCGGCTACGGAAGTGTACACCTGAAAAGTTGAATCTGTTTAAAAGTCAAATTATTCTGCAATGAAAAAACTGTTTATCATCGGAACAGCGCTCGTTTTATCCGGGTGTAACAATTCGGGTAAAAAATCCGGGACAGAAGCAAATGATACGAACAACCCCTCCGGCGCGCCGAAGGCCGAAACAACCGCACCCGTAACCCCGGCCAACGCGGAAACCGGCGTTTCGTATACGGTCGACGGTACGGAGATTAAAAACTATGCGTCGATCCTGGTCACCCGGGACCCCGACAAATTAAAAACCGATGCCCCCTGGCTTTGCATGCTTACTTCGAATGCGGCGAGTCATAACAATGAGTATCTCTCGATCAATTTTTTATTTGATACGAAACCCGGTACCTACCCGGTGGTGGGCGCCAGTTTCCAGCGCGGCAAATCGCCCAACGATGAAATGTACGGGGCTTTGCTGGGCGGTAAATCCAAGCTCACGGATTTCAAAGTAACCCTGACCGAATGCAAAGATCTTGGCTCCAACAATATGGGCGGGCACAAATGGAGCATCTCCGGATACTGGGAAAATATCAGCATCAGGGCCACCCCGCTCATGCTGATGGATAAGTCGAAAAACCATCCCGCCGAAGTGGTGCTGGAAAAAGGAAGCTTCTATAACCTGGCCTTTGACGATAACTGGGAGGAAATGGTGGAGGAGGGGATAAAAAAGCTAAAAGAGAATAAGTAATTTTTTCAGGCAGGGACCGGACTCTGATTTTCTCTGCGTGCCCCATTCCCCGGAAGCCTCGCGCAGAGGAAAAAGAGAAAAGGAGACCGGGTAACGGACATTAAGTTCCAAACTCACTTTTCCGCTACTGGTTTTTTCACGCAGCTAGCGCGGTTACCGCGACGTCTGGTATGAAATTACTCTGCGTACTCTGCGCGATTTTTCTTAATCAGATCTCCTGTTCAATTTGACAGATTCCTCTGCTGATGCAGTACGCTCATTTCAGCAAATGCGCCACCAGTTCCACCTCCAGTCTTGCCTCGTGCATAAACAGCCGGGAGATCTGCACCCAGGTGGCCGCGGGATAATCCCCTTTGTAAAAAACCTTTCTCGCCTCGTTGTATTTTTTCATCGCCTCCATATCGGTGGTGTAGAGTGTTTCCTTGACCACGTTCTGAAAACCGGCGCCAAAGCTTTTCAGCGAGGTTTCCAGCGTACGGTATACCCGGGTAATACCCTCGGGTGTGACATCCCTGGCCACGGCGCCCGAGATATACAGGATGTTGTCAACCTTCACTACCTGCACATACCCCGCGCTGGTGTCCTGCTTCAGCGGGTCGCCAAAATGCCATTTTTCCTTTTTGATCCCGTTTTCCTGCGCATGGAGGGTGCAATATATCACCGCCTGGAAAGCGGCCAGGATGAAGAAAAATCTTTTCATATGCCGATGTTTTAATGAAAGTAACCCGTAAATAGGGAAAGGAAAATAAAAAATCCACGGATGGTAAAAGGCAGGGCATGACCCGCCGGGCCATAATCCAATAGATAACCTTACTGCGGAAGGTCAGGTCAGATGGGTTGAGGTTAGTTCGCCCTGCCCAGCATCTCCTCCAGTTTCATAACCAGCTCGGTCTTGGTAATGGGGATGCCCATGATCTTGTTATACGCTTTGGCATCTGTGAAATAGACATCCCTCAGGATCCGGACCAGCTGACCGTTATTGATCTCGGGTACCAGCACCTGGTCAAAGTTGCGGATAATCGTGCCCAGGTTTTTGGGGAAGGGGCGGATATAGCGGAGATGCACATGGCTGACCGCTTCTCCCCTTGCCTGCAGTTCCGCGACGGCCGATTTGATGGCGCCGTAGGTGGATCCCCAGCCGATGACCAGGATCTTTCCTTTCTCGGCACCGCTGTCCAGTTTTTGTTCGGGTATATATTCCGCGATTTTATCCACTTTCTCCTGCCGGATCTTCACCATCAGCTGGTGGTTCTCGGGTTCATAGTTCACGTTACCGGTGATGTTCTGCTTTTCCAGACCGCCGATGCGGTGCTCCAAACCGGGTGTACCGGGCACAGCCCACGGCCTTACCAGCTTTTCATCACGCAGGTAAGGCATGAATTTTTCTTCGCCATGACCCAGCTCTTTTTTGAATTGCACGGGGATGGGAGGCAATTGCCCGGAACTGGGGAAACGCCAGGGTTCGGCCCCGTTGGCTATATACCCATCGCTGAGGAACAGTACGGGTGTCATATGTTGTACCGATATGCGCACGGCTTCATACACCGCATCAAAACAATCGGCGGGAGTGGACGCTGAAATGACCGGCATGGGGCATTCCCCGTTGCGGCCGTAATAAGCCTGCATCAGGTCGCTCTGTTCGGTTTTCGTGGGAAGACCGGTGGAGGGCCCGCCTCTCTGGATATTCACGATCAGCAAAGGTATTTCAAGCATCACGGCCAGTCCCATGGCTTCGCCCTTAAGGGCGATACCCGGTCCACTGGAAGTGGTGACCCCCAGGGCCCCGCCATAAGCGGCGCCGATGGCGGAGGTGATGGCGGCGATCTCATCTTCGGCCTGGAAGGTTTTCACCCCAAAATTCTTATGCCGGGCCAGTTCATGGAGGATATCGGAGGCCGGTGTGATGGGATAGGAACCGAGAAAGAGCGGAAGCCCGCTTTTTTGGGAAGCGGCGATGAGACCCAGCGCCACGGCCTGGTTGCCCATGATGGAGCGGTACGTACCCGGTTCCATCCTCGCTTTCTCCACGGTATAGGTGGTGGTGAAGGTCTCCGTGGTATCACCATAATTATAGCCCGCCTGCAGCACACGGATATTGCTTTCCAGGATATCCGGTTTTTTGCCAAACTTATCTTTAAGGAACTGGATGGTGTTGTTCATGTCGCGGTTGTACATCCAGTACAGGAAGCCCAGGACGAACATGTTCTTGGCCCGGTCCTTTTCCTTCATACCCATCGTGATGTCCTTGAGCGCCTCGCGGGTCATCTTGGTCACATCCATTTTGATCACCTCGTAATTCTCCAGGCTGTCATTCTCCAGCGGATTTTCCCCTTCGGGGTAATTGGCCAGCCGCAGGTTCTTGGGATCAAACCCGTCGGTATTAACGATGATCTTCCCTCCCTTTTTCAGGGCGGTGAGGTTGGCTTTCAGGGCCGCCGCATTCATGGCCACCAGCACATCCACCGCATCTCCGGGAGTATAAATGCTGTCGCTCGAAAACCGAAGCTGGAACCCGCTCACACCGGGCAGGGTGCCCTGGGGAGCACGGATCTCGGCCGGGAAATCGGGGAAGGTGGCCAGGTCGATCCCCATCAATGCCGTATTGGTCGTAAACTGACTTCCGGTAAGCTGCATGCCGTCTCCGCTGTCGCCCGCAAACTTGATCACTACATCGTGTAATACTTCTTTTTTCTTTGCCATTCGGGTTTGAATTGTGCTGCGAATTTAACACAAGTTGGGATTGGTTGCGGGGTGATTTTTGACAGTAGCGGCAGGTCATGCTCTGCCTCTAATGAAATACCCTGCGTTTACTCCCTTCCGTCAAATAAATTCCCCAATCCGCCGAGCACGCTTCCTTCTTCTTTGCGCTTGTAGGTTCCGTACGCGATGATGCGGCCCGCGAGGCGGCTGATGGGTAATGACTGTATCCACACTTTTCCGGGACCCTGCAAACGCGCGAAGAACAGGCCCTCGCCTCCGAAAAGAAAATTCTTCACTCCTTTTACAAACTCAATATCGAACTGCGTGTCCGGCGTATACCCTACTACACAACCGGTATCCACTTTCAATACCTCGCCGGGCGCCAGGTTTTTCTCAATGATGTATCCGCCCGCGTGCAGGAATGCCATGCCATCCCCCTCCAGTTTTTGCATGATAAATCCCTCGCCGCCGAATATACCGACGCCCAGCTTCCGCTGCAGGTGAATGCCCACGCTCACTCCTTTGGCCGCACAAAGAAATGCGTCTTTCTGGGCTATGATCGTGCCGCCGAGTTCGCGCAGGTCCATGGGTATTATTTTTCCTGTATAAGGAGCCGCGAAACTCACTTTCTTCTTTCCCTGGCTTTCATTGGTAAAAGCGGTCATAAAAAGACTTTCCCCGGTTAGCACCCGCTTGCCGGCACTGACCAGTTTCCCAAAAAAACCCGTGGGCTGCTGGGCCGATCCGTCGCCGAAAATCGTCTGCATCTGTATGCCTTCCTCCATCATCATCATGGCCCCGCTTTCGGCAATCGCGGTTTCGGTGGGGTCCAGTTCGATCTCAACAAATTGTAATTCTTCACCATGTATTTTATAGTCAATCTCATGGTTGTGTCTTGCGGTTGTACTCATAACAAATAATTTACCGGTAAAGGTAATAAGGAGGATGGTTCCTCCTCTCTTATAATTAATATCCCCCCTTCCTTGCTGAGGAAGGCCGGGAGGACATGCCTGTTACGAGTATGGATCCGAAAATGATAAGTGGCAACTGTTTCAAAGCGGAATGTCTTATTTTTCCTCTCCGGGAGTCCGGGATAAAACAGACCCGCTGACCGGCTTTTAAAAAAATTATTATATGAAACAACGATTCGTGCTTCTTGCAGCCTTATTGCTTGCCGTTTCCTCCGTGTTCAGCCAGACCAAACTGGTTGAAAAAGTGACCAGGCAGGGAAATGAACTGGTCATCCCCTACGAAAAATATGTGTTGCCCAACGGGCTTACTCTCGTCATCCATGAAGACCATAGTGATCCCCTGGTACATGTGGATGTAACCTACCATGTGGGTTCGGCCAGGGAAGAGATCGGCAAATCGGGTTTTGCCCATTTCTTTGAACATATGATGTTCCAGGGAAGTGATAACGTGGCCGACGAACAGCATTTCAAGATCGTATCCGATGCGGGTGGCACGCTAAACGGGAGCACCAATCGCGACCGCACCAATTATTTCCAGACCGTACCCAGCAACCAATTTGAAAAAATGCTCTGGCTCGAGGCCGACCGGATGGGATTCCTGCTGGATGCGGTAACGCAAAAAAAATTCGAGATACAGCGCTCCACCGTGAAGAACGAAAGAGGTCAGAATTATGATAACCGTCCCTATGGTCTTGTATTCGAAACAGCAGCCCGGAATCTTTATGATTACGGACATCCCTATTCCTGGCTCACGATCGGTTATGTGGAGGATCTGAACCGGGTGGATGTGAACGACCTGAAAAATTTCTTCCTCCGCTGGTACGGACCCAACAACGCCACGCTGACCGTCGGCGGCGATGTAAAACCTGCCGACGTAGTGAAGCTGGTGGAAAAATATTTCGGATCCATTCCCCGCGGTCCGGAAGTGAATCCCGTGCTGGTGCCCCCGGCCGTGATCCGGCAGGATCGTTATGTTTCCTATACCGACAACTATGCAAAACTGCCCCTGCTGGCAGTAGTGTATCCCACCGTTCCCAACTACCATAAGGACATGGCCGCGCTGGCCTGTTTATCGCAGGTGCTGGGGCAGGGTAAAACATCCGTATTGTACCAGCAACTGGTGAAAAAGCAACTGGCGCTGCAGGCATCGGCCTTTAGCAGTCTTTCCGAACTGGCGGGTGAATTTTATTTCCAGATCACCCCTTCACCCGGTAAATCACTGGCCGCGATGGACAGCCTGCTCCGCGACGCGATTGCCTCCTTTGAGGAAAGAGGCATTACCGATGATGATATCGAAAAATTCATCGGTGGCATGGAGGCCCAGCTCATCAACGGGCTGCAGAGTGTATCAGGCAAGGTTTCACAGCTGGCCGCGTTCCAGACCTTTACCGGCAACCCCAATAAGATCGCGGACCTGCTGAAGATGTACCGGTCGGTAACCAAGGAGGAGGTGATGCGCGTGTACAACGAATACATAAAAGGAAAAGGCGCCGTGGTACTGAGCGTATTGCCGAAAGGCCAGGACAAATTGATCGCCGGCGCTGATAATTATAAAATCGACTCAACGAATTACAAGGCTCCGGACTACGGTTATGCCGGATTGAAATACGAAAAGGCCAAAGACAATTTCGATAGAAGCAAAATACCCGGAAACGGTCCCAACCCCACGGTGAAAGTGCCGAAATTCTGGAGAAAGGACATGCCCAACGGTGTAAAGATGATCGGTACCGAATCATCGGAGATCCCGACGGTGACCATTACGATCAAGATACCGGGCGGACACCTGCTGCAGGCCGCCGATACCGCCCGGATCGGGCTGGCCGGTTTCTTCAGCGAAATGATGAACGAAGACACGAAGAACTACAGCGCCGAGGCAATGGCCGTGGCGCTGCAGAAACTCGGAAGTAACGTGAATGTGAGAAGCGATATCGACGGCATCACCTTCAGTATTCAATGTCTAAAAAAGAACCTGGACAAAACGATGGCGCTGGTGGAAGAAAGAATGTTTAACCCGGTATTTACCGAAGATGCGTTCAAACGGATCCAGCGGCAGCGGCTGGAGGGATTCAAGCAAACCAAGTCCAACCCGGCAGCCGTCGCCGATATCGTATTCGCGAAGATCAATTACGGGCCGAACAATATCCTGGGCATGAGCCAAAACGGCACGGAGCATACGATTAAAAACCTGAAGCTGCAGGATATCCAGGAGTATTACAATAACAACATGACCTCGAAGGGGGTGAAAGTGGTGGTGGTAGGCGATGTGAAGCAGGAGGAAGTGCTGCCCCGGCTCGCGTTCCTGAACAAACTGCCCAACAAGAAAGTGGAACTCCCGGCCGTTAACAGCGCCGGCACCGGTATCGATAAGACGAAAGTGTTTATGGTGGATATACCGAAAGCCGCGCAGTCGCAGTTCCGGGTGGGTTATGCCACCGGGTTGAAATACGATGCCACGGGCGATTATTACCGTTCCATGCTCATGAATTACCCGCTGGGCGGCGATTTCAACAGCCGGCTGAATCTTAACCTCCGGGAAGACAAGGGCTGGACCTACGGCGCGCGCAGCGGTTTCAGCGCCGATGAATATTCCGGCGATTTCGAATTCAGCTCCGGTATCCGCGCCGATGCCACCGACAGCGCGCTGGCGGAAGTGATGAAAGAACTGAACAATTACCGGGAGAACGGCGTGAGTGAAGCCGAACTGAAATTCATGAAGAATTCACTGGGTCAGCGTGATGCCCGCAGCTATGAAACCGGTTTCCAGAAGGCCAGTTTCATCGGTCGTATCCTCAATTATAATCTCCCGGCCAATTATGTGGATCAGCAGAATAAGATACTGGCCAGCCTGACCAAGAAAGAAGTGGATGCTTTTGCGAAGAAAATGCTGAACCCCGATAAAATGAATATCCTGCTCGTGGGCGATAAGGGAAAGATCTATGATGGTGTGATGAAACTGGGTTATGAGATTGTAGAACTGGACGCCGACGGCAAAAGAGTGGAAAAGAAAGGATTCTAAGCACCCCTCTTAATTGAACAGGCCGGATTAACGTCCGGTAAGACCCCGGACCTAAATATTCCGGGGTTTTATCATTTTTTTATAGCTCCTGTGAAGCAAATCCCGGCAATAATTTGTCTTTTTAGGAATAGAAACAAGAAATGAATATTTAAACTTCCCGTATGAAATACATTTTTACCCCGCTCCTTTTTATTATCGGTTTCAAAGCGTTCAGCCAATCTTATATGAACATCGGCTACTCCCTGGGCGCCCCGCAGCAGAAAATGAATGAAAAGATCAACCCGCTGCACAGCCTCACTACCGGTATCTTTTTCCGGATTCCCGGTTTGGGTGACCGGCTGGAACTTGGCGCCGAAGGATCCTGGGGCACTTATGCCAGTACCCAGAAAGAACAAACCTTCAATTTCAGTAACGGGGCAAGCACCCGCACTTATGTGAATTACAGCAGTAATGTGCTGCAGGGCGGACTCACGGCAAGGGTATTGCTGTTAAAAAATAAAGCGGTGACTCCATACCTGAGCGGAAGGGCAGGGTATTCCAGTTTCTACAGTACCATTTTTATTGAGGACCCGCACGACGCGGACGGCTGCCGTCCCCTGGATCAGAAAACATTGCTGAAGGACGGAACTTTCATGACGGGCTATGGCGGAGGTTTGCAGATCGACTGGGCCGTCTTCAACCCAAACAGTCATAAAAAAAGAGGATTCATTGACCTGCGCGTACAAAATATCCGGGGCAAAAACATTGACTATATCAACACGAAAAAACTGATCGACGCCTCCAACCCGCCTCCGCCCGGTGAAGACGGCAAATCGGTTAGCGTGAAATTTATCAACGCCACCACCAACGAGATCCACGAACACCAGGTGGCGGAAGTATATACCACCCCGCTGAGAATGCTGGAGTTTAAACTTTCGTGGGTGTTCCTGCTGGATTGATTACAGCTACCCTACTATAATAAAACAGCGGCTCCTGGAAAGAAGCCGCTTTCTTTTGCCCCCGGATCAGAGTCCGGGGTGTTCCCGGCCCGGA
>CAYRHU010000012.1:0-2321 GCA_964424155.1 uncultured Chitinophaga sp. | reverse complement strand
GCGATCAGGTACATGCTCGGCACCATCACCAGGGTGAGGAAGAACGAAAAGATCAGGCCGAAGATGATCGTCCAGCTCAGCGGACCCCAGAACACCACGCTGTCGCCGCCAAAGAAAATATTGGGACGCAGGTGGGAGAACAACCCCGCAAAATCAATATTGAATCCCACCGCCAGCGGCAATAACCCGAGAATGGTGGCCACGGCGGTCAGCAAAACAGGAATGATCCGGATCTTCCCGGCCTGGATCGCCGCTTCACGCGTGCGCATGCCCCGGCTCCGCAATTCATCCGTGAACTCAATGATCAGGATACCGTTTTTGATAACGATACCCGCCAATCCCACGATACCCACCAGCAGCATGATGGTGGCGATCGTCATACCCGTGAACGCGTAACCCAGCAGTACACCGATCACGGAGAAAAAGATCTCGGTGATCACGATGAACGGTTTACTCATCGAGTTGAATTGCAGTACGAGGATCAGGAAGATCATGCCCACCGCGATCAGGAAGGCCGTGCCGAGGAAGGCCTGTGTTTCCTTTTCCTGCTCGCTCTGCCCGCTGAGCCGGATCGTAACATCGGCGGGGATCTTCACGGTTTCCCGGAACTCATCGATCCGCAGTTGCAGATCGGCGTTCACTTTGCCCACCATCGTGGGGTCCAGCACATTGCTCTGCAGCTGGATGGTGCGTTTCACGTTCTTTCTTTTTACGCCACCGGTGGTATTGGTGTAATCCACCGAAGCTACCGCGCTGAGGGGAATGGATTTCACCTGCATGGTATTCATATCCATAAAGGTGATCCGCATGTTCATCAGGTCGGTGATATTCTTTCGCTTCAGTTCGGAATAACGAAGCTGGATCTTGTATTCATCTTCCCCGTCTTTTATTTTACTTACTTCCTTTCCGAAAACGGCCGTCCGGATCTCCGAACCGATCTGCCCGGTGCTCAGTCCTTCGAACATGGCTTTCTCCCGGTCCACATTGATTGTGATCTCGGGATTGAACAGATCCACATCGGCCTGCAGGTTCTCGATCCCGTTCACCTTATTGGTGTCGAGAAAATTATACAACTGGGTGGCCACCGCCGCGATGCTTTCGAAATTATCGCCCTGCACTTCAATATTCACCGGCGGGTCCGTGGGCGGACCATTATCTTCCTTGGCCACTTCCACGCTGGCGCCGGGAATGCCCTGCACCACTTCGCGGATCTGGTCCATATAAGGTTGGGTTTCTTTCCCGTGCCGCTTCTCGAATTCCACAAAGGATACCTGTATCCTTCCCAGGTGAGGTTGCACACTGCGGTTATTATCCCGCGGATTGTTGGCGCTCACCGCCACATTGGCGATGATGCTTTCCACGATCGCTCCCGGTTGTCCGGGTAATTCCTTTTCCAATACTTTCTCCACTCTTTTCTCCAGCACACGTGTGATGCTGTCGGTATGATCCACATCGGTGCCCACCGGCATCTTCACATATACATAAATGAAATTGGGATCCCCGCTGGGGAAGAAAGTGGACTTGGTGCGGCCCATCTGGATGCTGGCCATCAACAGACCTACCGCGACGATGAATATTCCGAAAAGGGAAATGAAAGCGTAGACCGGGCGTTTACCCTGCAGGATCCACCGGAGGAGTTTTTCATACCGGTTCATCAGTTTGGGCAGCACACGCTGCTGGAAACGATGAATGAGATCGTTCAGCAAATAGGAATTGAGGATCATCAGCACCGCCATCAGCAGGGAGAAATTGGCCACCCCGTGCATACCGCCCAGGTGCAGCAACACTCCCGCCGCGATAAAGACGATGAACCACTTGCTTCGGAATACAGCGTTTTTAGGTTTTTCGAATTCCTTTCCCTCGGGTCGCATAAAGCTCACCGCGAATACCGGGTTGAATATAAAGGCAACGATCAGGGAAGCCGCCAGTGTCAGGATCAGTACCGTGGGCAGGTAGATCATGAATTTCCCGATCAGTCCCTTCCAGAATAGCAGCGGGAAAAAAGGCGCCAGGGTGGTGGCGGTACCGGCCAGAACCGGTATAAACACCTCTCCCGCGGCTTCCTTGGCACTTCGGACGATCGGAACCCTTCCATTATTATAAATACGATGGGTGTTCTCGATCACCACGATGGCGTCATCCACGATGATGCCCAGCCCGAAGAGCAGGGCGAAAAGCACGATGAAATTGAGGGTTACGCTGGTGCCGATGATCCCGTCGGCGACAGGCAGGAAGAGAAAGGCCACGAATACGCTCAGCGGCACGCTCAGGGCCACAAAGAAGGCGTTTGTAACACCCATGAAGAACATCAGGATAATAAG
>CAYRHU010000011.1:59233-61316 GCA_964424155.1 uncultured Chitinophaga sp. | reverse complement strand
CCCGCCTGCTGGGTGAGGAAGATGGAGAAAATGATCAGCACCACGATCCCGCCCACATAGACCACGATCTGCACCGCGGCGATGAACTGGTAGTCAAGCCAGAAATAGATCCCCGCCACACCAATAAGGGAGAACAGTAAATAGATCGCCGCCCGGAAGATCTGCCGGGTGCTGACGGACAATACCCCGCAAACCAGCGTAAGGGCCGCGAGGAGGTAGAATATGATGGTTTGTCCGGTCATGGTTTAATACTAATGTTTAATGCTCAACGCTCAAAACTTATAGCTCAAAGCTCGTAGCTCGTAGCTCGTAGCTCGCAGCTATTCCACCCCCTCCATAATCTTCGACCCGGGTTTATTCAGTGTTTTTATCAGGTCGTTGCGGTCAAACACACTGTGCTCAAAAGTCTGCGCCATCTTGATCGCATCCGAGGGGCAGGCCTCGATGCAGAGATTGCACATGGTACAGAGTTCCAGGTGATAGACCAGTTTGTCGATCGCTTTTTTCTTCCGGCCGTCCGGCTGTATATCGAATTTGGTGATCACTTTGATGGTGCCGTTGGGACAGGCGATCTCGCAGGCCTGGCAACCGGTGCAGCGGTGCTCGTTGTTCTCATCATGCGGCATCACCACTTCTCCCTTGAACCGCTCGGGCAATACGAGGCTGTCGCGGTTATCGGGGTATTCCTGTGTGATGATCTCCTTGTGATGGGTGAAATAGTACATGGTACGTTTCATGCCCGTCAGCAGCGATTTAACGGCGCTCCACACATCCTTTATGTATTTACCTGCACTCATAGCTTAAAAATGCCAGCCCATGATGGCCATTAAGGTTACCAGCAATAAATTGATCATGCTGATCGGTAATAAATATTTCCACTCCAGGTTCAGGAGCTGGTCGATCCGCAAACGCGGGAAGGTCCAGCGGAACCACATGATCAGGAAAATCAGGAAAAAGGTTTTACCAAAGAACCAGACACTCGAAGGCACATAATCCATCGCGCGGTTGAATCCTTCCCAGTTGCCGATATGGAAGGGCATGGGTCCGCCGAGGAACAACGTGGCCCCGATCGCGCAAACGATAAACACGTTTACATATTCCGCGAGGAAGAAGAGCGCGAACTTCATTCCCGAATACTCGGTATGAAACCCCGCCGTCAGTTCGGATTCCGCTTCCGCGAGATCGAAGGGCGCGCGGTTGGTTTCGGCGGTAACGGCGATGATAAAGGTTACAAATGCGATCAGGGCGGGAATATGTCCCTTAAAGATCCACCAGCCGTTGGCCTGCGAGTTGATGATCTCGGAAACCTGCAGGCTGCCGGTAAGCACCACGATGGCCAGGATCGATAACCCGGCCGACAGTTCATAGCTCACGATCTGCGCCCCGCTGCGCATCGCGCCCAGCAATGAGTATTTGTTGTTGCTGGCCCATCCCGCCATCAGGATGCTGATGACCATGATGGAGGAAACGGCGGAGACATACAGTACACCGATATTCAGGTCCCAGAACTGGAAATTAGAAGCGAAGGCGATCGGCGCCATCAGCAGCATGGCCACGATCATGGCGATGAAGGGCGCAAGGTTGAACAGGAATTTATCCGCTCCGGAGGGGGTCATGCCCTCCTTTACGATCAGTTTGACAGTATCGGCAAGCGATTGCAGCATACCCTTGGGACCTACGCGGTTCGGTCCCAGGCGGATCTGCATCCAGGCGGAAACCTTTCTTTCCATGATCACGAGCACAAGCCCGAGGATAGCGAAGAGGCCGATCACCGCCACTCCGGCCAGGACCATTTCAATGATCAGGGTCCAGGTGGGGTTGAAGTTCTGTCCCAGCCATTCATGAAGTTCGTTCGCTATGTCAGAAAAGCTCCACATTATTTTTTGTTACCGATGTACAAATGCAGCGCGGATATTGCTTTTTCGCCGCTACAGGCATATTAAATAATTTGTATTCTTTAAGCCTTTATAAAGAAATAAGAACTAGTTGACCTAAGTTCCCCCTTTAGGGGGACAGGGGGTTTGGTTTTACCGATCAATGTCAGGTATCACCAGGTCCAGTGTTCCCATCATCGCGATCAGGT
>CAYRHU010000011.1:0-59133 GCA_964424155.1 uncultured Chitinophaga sp. | reverse complement strand
TACCGATCAATGTCAGGTATCACCAGGTCCAGTGTTCCCATCATCGCGATCAGGTCGCCGATCTTACCGCCTCTTGCCATTTTATCGAGCGCCGATAAATTGGAGAATCCGGGTGATCGGAACTTGATGCGATAGGGGGTGGTGCCGCCTTCGCTTACGATATACACACCCAGTTCGCCACGGGCCGTTTCCACACGCGTATAAAATTCCCCTTTGGGAAGTTTCAGCACGGCCTTGGTTTTGGCCTGGAAATCGCCTTCGGGGATATTTTCGATCAGTTGCTCCACGATGCGGATGGACTCGTTCATTTCCCGGATCCTGATAAGATACCGGGCGAATGAATCGCAACCAGTTTCCAGCACTTCGTCAAAATGCAGTTTCTCATACCCTTCATAGGGGGCCACTTTGCGGATATCGCAGCTTACGCCGCTGCCTCTTGCCACCGGTCCTGTGCAACCAAAGGAGATCGCGTCTTCGGCAGAGAGATAACCGATGCCCTTCATCCGGTTCTGGAAGATCACGTTACCGGTCACCAGTTCATCGTATTCGTGGATCTTCTTTTTATAGAGCTGCATGAAATCTTTCACGCGCTTTTGGAAGTTGGGATGAATGTCGTGCATCACGCCACCGGGCACCATATAGTTCATGGTCAGCCGTGCGCCGCAGGTCTCTTCCATGATATCATTGATGGTCTCCCTTTCACGAAAGGCGTGGAAGAAGGGCGTGAAGGCCCCGAGGTCCATGGCCATGGCGCCCCACCAGAGTTCGTGCGAGGCGATGCGGGTGAGTTCATCCATCAGCACGCGGATAACCTGCGCGCGGGGCGGAACCTCCACCTGTAATCCCTTTTCAACACAGAGGGCGCAGGCATGATTGTTAATATGGGCCGAGAGATAATCCATCCGGCTGGTTACATAGATGAACTGCCGGTAGGAAAGGCTCTCGCACATTTTTTCAATGGAGCGGTGGATATAGCCGAGGTGCGGCTCCACTTTTTTGATCGTTTCGCCGTTCAGGGTAATGACCAGGTGCAGCACGCCGTGTGTGGCGGGGTGCTGGGGGCCCACGTTGATGACCATATCGGTCTCAGCGGATGCTTCTTTTATTATTTCAGTTTCCCTGTACATTGAATGAATATCGAGTGAAGAACAAGGAGTAAAGAATGATGAAATGGGAATCTGCTAAACTTCAACATTCTTATCTCCTTGTTCTGATTTCATATTTCACAGCTTAATCATATTCACCGGGTCTTCAAAATCCTTCCGCAACGGGTTCTTCCCTTCCCAGCCGTCCGGCAGGATCAGGAGCCGGAGATCGGGATGGTTCAGGAAATTCACACCAAACATCTCGTACACTTCCCGTTCATGCAGTTCGGCGGTTCTCCATATCTGCGAAACCGTTTCCACTTCGGGTTTTGCCCGGTCGAGTTTTATTTTCACCACCAGGTTATGGCGGAACTGCGTGGACGTGAGATGATACACCATGGCCAGGTGGGTCTTCCAGTCTACACAGGTAAGGCAGAAAAGATAGTTGAGTGATAGCACGGGATCCTTTCGAAGCTGTTGCGCAAAGGATAGCCAGCTTCCCGGTTCCACATGGACGGTGACCCACTCGCCGCCATCTTCGAAAGTCGCGGCAGGCAATAGCTCTGTTATTTTATTCTTCAGTTCTTCCTGGGTCATGTTCAGTTGCCTGTCTTTATTTGTTCACGGGTCAACCCCTTTTTTATTTTCTCCTGCAGGGTGATCAGCGAATGCAGCAATGCTTCCGGGCGCGGGGGGCAGCCGGCCACATACACATCCACCGGTATCACATGGTCGGCTCCTTTTACTACGGAATACGTGTTATAAAAAAAAGGTCCGCCGCTGATGGCGCAGGCGCCCATGGCGATCACGTATTTCGGATCGGCCATCTGGTCGTAGAGCCGTTTCAGCACGGGAGCCATTTTGTTGACGATGGTGCCGGCGATGATGATCACATCGGCCTGGCGGGGTGTGGCGCGGGCCACTTCGAACCCGAAACGCGAAAAATCGTATTTGGCGGAAGCGGTCGCCATCATTTCGATCCCGCAGCAGCTGGTGGCGAAGGTGAGCGGCCAGAGAGAATTGGCCCGGGCCCAGTTGATGAGCTCATCGAGTTTACTGAGCACGATACCGCCGCCCGGCAGATCGTGCACCTGCCCCGGAAAATCAGCCGCCTTTGCCTTTTGCCCGGTCATAAACCATTTTTTAGTCTTCTTATTCTGCGTGTTTCTTCCATTTTCCTACATTCTCCCTCTCCTTTTTTGGAAGAGGTAGGGGTGAGGTCAAACCCATTTCAATGCTCCTTTGCGGTGCGCATAAAGGAATCCCAGGAAAAGTATAAAAAAGAAGATCACGATTTCAATGAATGCCACCCAACCCATGCTCTTCGCCACCACGGCCCAGGGATAGAGAAAAACCAGTTCCACATCGAAAATCAGGAAGATAAGGGCGAATAAATAATAACCCACGTTCAGTTGTATCCAGGTTTTGCCCTTTGTGGGTATCCCACACTCGTAAGGTTCGCCTTTCTGTTTGTTGGTGGTGGCCTTCAGCACGAATTTGGAGATGAGGATAGCGATGCCGGAGAACGCGATGGCTGCAATGATCAGTACAATAAGTGAGGAGGCCCCCATAAGCATGATTGTATAGCTACGAATATAGCAACTATGGCCTGAAATCGGGCATGAGAATTATCAACGAACAGGTTGTGAAAAGTCATGACAGGGTTGCGCCGGCGTCCGTACTATTCAGCCGTAGAGTTCCTGGTGGATCGATTTCTTATCATAGCCCATTTCAAGGATATGTTTCTTGGCTTCATCGATCATGTGTTTCCATCCGCACAGGTAGAATTGCGCTTCCTGGCGGTTTTTGCAGAGGTTCATATAAATGGGATGAACATAACCGAAATGACCGTCCCAGTGTTCGCGTGAAAGCGTGGGATGATACTGGAAACCGGGCAGGGTCAGTTCAAGCTGCTTCATTTCCTCGTAGTACAACAGGTCCGTTTTTCTGCGGCAGCCGAATACCAGGTGTATGGTTTTAAAAGGAATGGCATGCCGTTTAATATGATGAACCATGCTTCTGAAGGGCGCTATGCCGGTTCCGGTGCAGATCAGGAAAATATCCCTGTCCAGTTTCTCCGGCAGCGTGAACACCCCCAACGCCCCGCGGAAGGTCAGCTCACTGCCCACTTTCACTTCATTGAAGATATAATGTGTGCCAAGCCCCTGTTCGGCCAGCACGATCAGCAATTCAAATACATTGGTGTCATCGGGCCAGGAGGCGATGGAATAACTGCGGATTCTCTTATTGGGTTTTTCGTGTATCGGGAGGTCGAGGGTCACGAACTGGCCCGGGATAAAATCGAAACGTTCGGTATCGGCCACCTGTATCCAGTAGCGCCGGGTATTGAATGTATGATCTTCGATACGTATGACTGTTCCTTTTCGCCAGGGTTGCAGGGCCATTGCCGGTGTTTTGGAGTGCAATTTACGGATACAATCCGGGGAGCAGCAAATAGATCAGGGTTGCGAATTTACTGGCCATGAACGGGTTCGAGGTGCGTGATCGTGGGCTTTGGGAGGTAAAATATTTTCCCCTTCCACCTGTAACAAAAGATGAATTCATTTTTTTGCATCATTACCCGCAGCCAGGGAATATTGACCCGCTTTTGCTGCAGGGAATCACCGGTGAAGTACTGAATGGCTTTTTTCTTCCGCAACTCCGGAACCAACTGGCCGGAGACGGGCTTTTCCATATTGACCGGTGTTTTGACTTCCTTTGAATCCCTGATCCTGTACCATCGGCCCATAATCCATACCTTAATCGGCCGGATGTTTTGGGATGGCGTCGTTATCGCGTATATATAATATTGTATTACCGCTGAGGGTCTGTTAATCGTTGTTTCGCCATTTTCTGCAGGGATATCCCGCTGGATAATGATTCCCGGGGTAAATTTCTGTGAAAATACCAATAACTCAACCGGCACCTGGCCACCCGCCGGCCGGCTGATAAGAATCATAACTGCGAAAAGGAACCTTTTCATAGTACAGATCGTTTATATGATGATGAACCGTACCGGGTTTTTTTCGTAAAAGAATTCTTAAACTGCGGCTGCGAAATTTTACCGAACTTAGGGTAATCATTAAATTCCGTGACATCCTGTAAAAGATACCTATGATAAAAACGATACGATACACCGGTCTTGCCGTACTGACCGTTGTACTTTTCTCCTGTCATCATACAAATAAAAAAGAAAACAGGGAAGCCCAACCGCAAATGGACGGCCTGGAACGCGCCATGCTGCAGGAGTTCAGGATGACCCGCGATCCCCGGCTCAATCTTATCCCGCGGGAGCGGCTTGCCCATGCACGTGATGTGATGGAATCGCTTAGGGGCCAGGGGGGAATGAATGAGCGGCTGACGGCGCTGGGCTGGACAGAGAGAGGACCCAATAACGTGGGTGGGCGCACCCGGGCACTTATGATCGATAAAAGAGACCTGTCGGGCAACACGGTGTTTGCCGGGTCGGTCAGCGGGGGTATTTTCAGGACGACCAATTTTACTGCCGCTACTCCTACCTGGACAATCGTCAATGATTTTTTACCCAACCTGGCCATCAGCAACCTGGTACAGGATGCCGCGCACCCCGATACAATGTATGCAACAACGGGTGAGGGCTGGTTCAATATCGACGCGGTACGCGGCGCCGGCATTTATAAAAGTACGGATGGCGGAACCACCTGGAACCAGATGCCTTCCACTGCCGGGTTTGAGTATGTGCAGGATATGGTGATAGACAATAACGGTAACTTTTTTGTGTCGCTGCGTAACCTGGTTACCCTTAACAGGGGCGTGATGCGATCCACTGACAGGGGAGCGACCTGGACCCAGGTATTGGGTCTGCCACTCCCCGGTTTTGGTACGGGTCGTGCGGCCGACCTGGAAGTAGCTTCCAATGGGGATGTATATGCCAGCCTGGGCATCCTCAGCCGCGCCGAAGTGTATAAATCAACTTTTGCCACACATGGCGCCAATACAGGTGCTGTGGGCACCTGGACCAATATCACTCCCTTTACCACCGACCCCGTGCACCGGACAGAGATCGTACTGGCGCCTTCGGACCCCCAGAGAGTGTACCTGCTTATGCAGGACAGTGCCACCTCTCAGGTATTAATTGTGTATCGCTCCACGAACGGGGGAGCCAACTGGTTTAACCTGGTCGCTCCCCCCGCACTGAACAATAACGCTTTCTCGCAAACCTGGTTCAACCTGATCGGAGCCGTCGATCCCAATAATCCCAATACCCTGATCGTGGGAGGGCTGCAACTGGCCCGGTCAATCAATGGCGGCGACAACTGGACCACTATTTCCAATTCTGCCACCGTACATGTGGACCAGCACGCTCTGATATATGATGGTTCGTCAAAATTGCTGGTCGGAAATGACGGGGGTGTTTATTATTCAACCAATATCAACTCCGCGGGAATACCCAATTTCACAGGAAAGAACATCGGGTATAATGTAACCCAGTACTATGCCTGTGATGTGCACCCGACCAATACCCATTACTTCCTGGCGGGAGCGCAGGATAACGGTTCCCAGAAATTCACGGCTGCGGGGATCAACACTACCACCACAGTGTCGGGTGGCGACGGCGGATTTTGTCATATCGACAATACGAACGGGCAGCTGCAGATCACCTCCGCCACAGCCAATAATTATTACCGGTCAACGGACGGAGGGAACAATTTTGTTTCCCTGGGATCGGGGATCAATAATGACCGGGGTCAGTTTATAAACCCCACCGATTTTGATGATGTGCAGCGCATTTTATATGGCGGCGATGATGCCGGTAAATACTATGTTGTCAGTAACCTCGGCGGATCGCCCGCCTCCCTTTCGGTTAATTTGCCCGCCATGGGAAACATGGAGTTGACGGCCGTGCGGGTTGATCCCAGCGCCGCGCATACGCTCTGGATCGGAGCCTCCTTCGGCTCGCCATTACTGGCACCCCGTATGATACGGATATCCAATGCCAATACCAACTCGCCGGTGCTGATGACCGTTTTTAATTTTCCCGGCGCAACGGTACCCCCGGGTTCCGCCCTGTCCTCGATCGATATCGACCCGGCCAACGCCAATCATATCCTTGTTACATTTTCCAATTATGGCGTAAACAGTGTTTGGGAAAGCGTTAACGGGGGTACCAGTTTTACCAGTATTGAAGGCAACCTGCCGGATATGCCGGTTCGCTGGGGAATGTTTGCTCCGGCTAATGCACAGTTAAACGGATCAACCGGGGGCGAAGGGGGCATATTGCTGGCCACGGAACTCGGTGTCTGGACCACCTCGCAGATCAATGGAGGCGCCACCCAATGGATTCCGAATAACAACGGATTGGCCAATGTCCGCACTGATATGCTGCGATACAGGGCATCCGATAATACGGTCGTGGCGGCCACACACGGAAGGGGGTTGTTCACCACCACCCTGCCCACCCTTGTTACGGGGGTAGGGGATCCTGTCAGCAATACAAAAGATTTTATCAAATATATACATTCGTCAAACGGAGAATTGCAAATCGTTACCGGTACCCTTCAAACCAGGACGATGGATGTACAGTTATTCGATATGAGCGGAAGGAAACTCTATCGTTCAGCGGGGCCGTACCGCAATACCAGCATCCCCCTGGGCGGGCTTCCCCAGGGTGCTTATATTCTTAGATGTACCGGGGATAAAAAAGAGAACTTTACACAGAAGTTCGTGAAATAACAATACACGGTTTCAGTTTCCAGATAAAAATCAAAGTCTGAACCGGCATCGGGTTCTTTTTTATATTATTATTTGATCTTTATTTGGTGCTTGTAATTTGGATCCTGATGCTTTTTCAAAGTATCTTTGCACACTCTCATGAGTGTTAAGGACCTGCTGGAACGGTATCAAAACACCCCCCGCCTTTTTCAACTGGCGGACAGGCTTTCCCTTGCCCAACCGCAAAAAATATTCCTGGAGAACCTGCGTGGCAGCGCATCACCATTCGTGGTGGCGGCGGCTTTTACGCATCCTTCCTTATCGCAACATAACCACCTGGTCATTCTGAATGACGCGGAAGAAGCCGCTTATTTTCATAACACGCTGGAGAACCTGACCTCCGCACTGGACATTTTCTACTTTCCTTCTTCCTTCAAGAACAGGAAGAATTACAGGCTGCTGCACGCCTCCCATGTAATGCTCCGGACCGAGGCGCTGACCAGGATCGCGGCCGGGGGCAATAAGAAAGTGATCGTGACTTACCCCGGAGCCCTGTTTGAAAAAGTGGTTCCGCCCGAACAGCTTTCTTCCAATATCATTTATATAAAGGCCGGCGATACGCTCGATGTGGAACAGCTTCTTCTCCGGATCTCTGACCTGGGATTTGAACGAACCGATTTTGTGTACGAGCCGGGGCAGTTCGCGATCCGGGGGGGTATCCTCGATATCTATTCTTTCGGTAATGAGAAACCTTACCGTGTTGAGTTATTCGGTAACGAGGTGGATTCGATCCGGATCGTGGATCCCGAAACACAACTGAGTGAAAGAAAACTCCTGCAGGTAAGCATCATACCCAATGTGGATACGCAGTTCACCGGTCATGAGCGCATTTCCGTTTTTGATTTTCTCCCGGGCAATACGGTTGTCTGGATACAGGAATACGATCTCTGCCGCGAACAATTGGCAGATAATGCGGAGGAGCTGAAGGCATTCATGCGATTGCAGGAAGAACTGAAGGAACAGGCCCGGGGCCAGGCCGGATCATTTCCGGATAAATTGGCTAAGACCGGGTTGAAGACGACAGGCACCGGCAAAGGATTCCTGGATGAGCAGGATGAAAAACTGAGCAAAAAGGATATCACCCCGGAGGATTTTATCACCCCGGATCATTTTGATGAAAAGATCCGCCACCGTCATGTGGTGGGTTTCGGACATAGTGTTTCATTTCCGGATGATTATCCCACACTAACCCTGTCATTCCGGACAAGGGAGCAGCCGGCCTTCAACCGGCAGTTCGACCTGCTGATCCGCGACCTGAAAAGCTGGGAGTCGAAGGGATTCGGACTTTTCATTTTCGCGGAAAACCCGCGGCAGCTGGAGCGGCTGCAGAGCATCTTTGATGACCTGCATGCTTCCATTGTATTCAACCCCGTACCGACTTCCATTCACGAAGGGTTTGTTGATGAAGACCTGCAGGTTGTTTGTTATACCGATCACCAGGTTTTCCAGCGTTATCACAAGTACCGGGTTAAACAGGCCTACAACAAGAACAAGGCGCTTACGCTGCGCACCCTTCGTGAACTGCAGCCCGGCGATTTTGTAACGCATATCGATCACGGGGTGGGGATCTTCAGTGGTCTTCAGAAGCTGGAGGTGAATGGAAGGATGCAGGAGGCGGTGAGGCTTATCTACAAGGATACGGATATCCTTTATGTGAACATCAACAGCCTGCATAAGATCGCGAAATATACCGGAAAGGAAGGGAGTGTGCCCAAAGTGAACAAGCTGGGCAGCGATGCCTGGAGCAGGCTCAAGGAGAAGACAAAGACAAAAGTCAAGGAGATCGCCTTTGACCTTATCAAATTATATGCGAAGCGAAAAGCGCAGCAGGGGTTTCAGCACACACCCGACAATTACCTGCAAACCGAGCTGGAAGCATCATTTATTTACGAGGACACCCCCGATCAGAGCAAAGCCACGGCGGATGTGAAGAATGATATGGAGTCGCCAGCGCCGATGGACCGGCTGGTTTGCGGAGATGTGGGATTCGGTAAGACCGAAGTCGCCATACGGGCCGCTTTTAAAACCTGCGTGGACGGCAAACAGGCCGCGGTGCTGGTGCCCACCACCATCCTGGCTTTTCAGCACTTTAAGACTTTCAAGGACCGGTTGAAAGATTTTCCCGTAACGGTGGATTATATCAACCGGTTCAAATCGGCCAAACAGAAAAAAGAAACCCTGAAAAAACTGGAGGAAGGAAAGATCGATATCATTATCGGCACACATGGGCTCCTGGGAAAGGACGTGAAGTTCAGGGACCTGGGGCTGCTGATCGTGGATGAGGAACAGAAATTCGGGGTCGGGCACAAGGAAAAGATCAAAACCTTGCGAACATCCGTGGATTGTTTAACACTCACGGCTACTCCCATACCCCGTACACTGCAGTTTTCACTGATGGGCGCACGGGACCTCAGCATTATGAATACTCCGCCACCCAACCGTCAGCCGATCCAGACGGAAGTGCAGGTGTATAACGAAGACCTGATACGTGATGCCATTTATTTTGAAACGGAGCGGGGCGGGCAGGTATTTTTTATTTACAACCGTATCGCCGGGTTGGCGGAAATGGCCGCGGTTATCCAGGCGCTTTGTCCTGACCTGAGCATTGGTTACGCACATGGACAGATGGAGGGGCATGAGCTGGAAGAAAGGATCCTGGATTTCATCGATAAAAAATATGATGTGCTGGTCTGCACCAATATCGTGGAAAGCGGGGTGGATATTCCCAACGTGAACACGATCATTGTCAACAACGCCCACCAGTTCGGGCTGAGCGACCTGCACCAGTTGCGGGGTCGCGTGGGACGCAGTAACAAAAAAGCCTTTTGTTACCTTCTTGCCCCGCCCATGAGCACACTGCCCGACGATTCTCGGAAAAGGTTGCAGACACTGGAGCAGCACAGCGAACTCGGGAGCGGTTTCCAGATCGCGATGCGCGACCTGGACATCCGCGGCGCCGGCAACCTGCTGGGCGGGGAGCAAAGCGGGTTCATGGCGGAAATTGGTTTCGAGATGTACCAAAAGATCCTGGATGAAGCGATACGTGAACTGAAACGCACGGAATTCAGGGAATTATTCAAAGAAGAAATTGCCAGGCAGGATGATTTTGTGCAGGACTGCACCATCGACACCGACCTGGAGATCCTGATCCCGGATGAGTACGTGGAAAGTATCACGGAAAGACTTTCATTATACCAGCGTTTGGATGCGTGTGAAACGGAAGCGGAGCTGGCAGCCATGCAACAGGAAATGGCCGATCGCTTCGGCCCTGTTCCCCAGCAGGTGGAGGATCTTTTTATAACAGTCCGTTGCCGCAAACTCGCCCTCGATCTCGGGTTTGAAAAGATGAGCCTGAAGGATAACATACTCCGCTGCTTTTTCATCAACCGTCCCGACTCGCCCTATTTTGAATCGAAAGTGTTTAACCAGGTACTGCAATATCTTCAGACGGAAACCAACAGGGCTAAACTGAAACAGACCGGGAAACTGTTCCTGCTTATAGTAAACGATATGAAAAGCATGGAGGATCTGCACCGTTTCCTGGAGGCGGTACATCAATTCTGTTTTACCGGCACCGGGGTGCTTTCCTGAACGGCCGCCCACTTTATACAGCTTACATATTTCTCTCTTGTTTATTGTTTTTCAGGGGTTAAGCACCTGTACGGGATTCAATTATTTGCACTAACTTTAATGCATTATCGCGTGCTATGAGATTCAATCCAATTCCCTTGACAACCTGCGTGGTATTTCTGTCCCTTGTAACAAAGGCGCAGCAAATTGACCGCTATACGCTTCGGCTGGCAGGGGGTAATTTCACCCCGTTACAAAATATTCATTCAGAAAAGATCCGTGAATTTGACCGCCGGTCGGTGAAAATCGGCGGGAAAAGTTTTGCGGTCATACAGTTTGACCGTATTCCCACCGAGCAGCAAAAGCAGAGGTTGAAACAGCAGGGTGTCACGCTGCATGATTATATCCCCTCGTTTGCTTACACGGCCACTCTTAACCGGGTACCCGACTCTTCTTTTTTACAGGAAATGAATGCAAGGGCCCTGGTTGCGTTAACGGCCACTCAAAAAATGCAACCCGCGCTGGCTGCCGGTAATTTCCCCTTGCATGCAGTGAAGGTGGCGGGTACGGTGGATGTGTGGATCAGTTTTCCCCCTTCTTTTTCTCAGGATGAAGTGACCCGTGAACTGCGAACACGCAACTTCGATGTTCTTTCCGTTGAAATGGGCCGGAACCGAATTATTTCATTGCGAACGCCGGTACAACGGCTTGGGGAGCTGGCTTTATTGCCCTGTGTTGAATATGTACAGGCTGTGCCCGGTGAGGATGTTCCGCTGAGTTCGTTCTGGACCAGCTGGGGTAAGGATGGCATGCGGGTATCCCTGCTCAACGCACCGGTAAGCCAGGGCGGGAAAAACCTGAAGGGGAGCGGGGTGGTTATCGGCGTGGGAGATGACGGCGATCCCCAGCCACATCCTGATCTCAGGGAGCGGGTTACCTCACATGCCGCAGCTCCGTATTTTCCGACCGGATCGTATTATGGTCATGGCGTGCATGTGGCTGGAATTGCCGCCGGAGCTGGTAACGTAAATGAGATCAGGGCCGGTTTTGCGCCGAAGACACGTGTGGTTTCACAGGTGTTTTCAGGTATTCTGAGCAATGCCGCGGCTTATGTCGGCGACTATGGAATGGTGATTACCAATAATTCCTACGGGAATATTGTGAATGATTGCACATCCTTCGGTGTATATGATCTGTATTCAAGAGTGCTGGATCAACAGGCCTTTGATCTCGCTGAATTAACCAATGTATTTGCAGCCGGCAACAGCGGCACGCTGAAATGCGCGCCATACCCGGATAGTTTCAGAACCGTTTTAGGCGGGTACCAGTCGGCCAAAAACGTTCTTACCGTAGCGAATGCCCGGCCGGTGGATAATGCCATCTTTATCAATTCCAGCCGCGGTCCCGTAAAGGACGGTCGGGTGAAACCCGAGATCGCGGGAACAGGAACCTTTATCACGGGTCCGGGTCCTTATTCCACTTATTATATGGAGAACACCGGAACCAGCATGGCTTCTCCTTCAATTGCGGGGGGAATGGCCCTGCTTGTCGAAAAATATAAATCGTTGCATGCGGGAGCAAACCCTTCAAACGGTTTGTTGAAAGCGTTGGTGTGCAACAGCGGTGATGATTTCGGTCAGACTGGCCCGGATTATACATTCGGGTTTGGTAAAGCCAATTTCTGGCGGGCGGTGGATATCATCGAGAACGATCATATCAGTGAAGGCAATATCGCGGCGGGGCCTCCCCATACCGTTAATGTGAGTTTGCCGGCCGGTCTGGCCGAATTTAAAGTGATGCTTTACTGGAATGATCCGCCAGCCGCGGCCGTGGCTTCACAAACCCTGGTGAATAATCTTGACCTCGAAGTGATCACGCCTTCATTCGCCACCGTACTGCCGCTGATACTCGACACGGTGCCTGCCAATGTCAAAAACCCCGCACAACCGGGAGTGGATAATATCAACAATATCGAACAGGTCGTGATCAAAAATCCGGTATCGGGAAACTATACCATCCGGATTCTGCCAACAGCAATCGCTCAAAATCCTTCCCAGGATTATGTCATTGTATACGACCTGGTGCCGCAGGAAACCAAACTGATCACCCCGTTTGGCGGGGAGGCTTACCAACAGGGCGAGAATGTGACCGTTCAGTGGGATTCATATGGTGACCCCGCCAATGATTTCACTCTTGAATTTTCTTCTGATAACGGGAACAACTGGACAACGCTCAGAAACAATATCGCGGCAAACAGGAGACATTATTTTTACACGGCCCCCAATCCGAATGAATGGTTCATTGTACCCGCTGTAACCACCGACCAGGCACGGATGCGCATCACCCGCAACGGAACCGGTTTTTCAAGCACCAGTTTGCCCTTTGTCATACATGATACGTTGTTTTGCAGTTTGTCGGCGGTTCAATGCGAGGGCTATTTTTCGATCGACTGGACCGCCGTTCCCGGCGCCACCGGGTATGAAGTGATGATGCTGCAGGGCACAGAAATGACAACCCTTGCTTCAGTCCCCAACTCTACCTTAACATATACGGTAAGCGGGCTGAACAAAGATTCCACATACTGGATGTCGGTCCGCCCCCTGATCGGCGCCAGCAACAGCCCGGGAAGAAGGGGGGTCGCCGTTTCGAGAAAACCTGACAGCGGCACCTGCGCCGGGAATATTTCCGACAACGATATCAAAGCCGACAGCATATTATCTCCTCTTCGTTCGGGACGGTTACTTACGTCGACGGTGTTAGGGAATAGTGTACCCGTCACCATCCGTATTAAAAACCTGGACGATAATCCCACCCCGGGAAATATTACCGTGAGTTATAGTCTGAACGGCGGTCCTCCTGTTATTGAGGTGCTAAACAATCCAGGCATTGCCGGTGGCGGAACCTATACGCACACATTCGCTACCAATGCCGATCTTTCAGCCGCAGGCACCTATACGTTGGAAGTATCCGTAACACAGGCGGGCGATCCTGTACCCATCAATAACTCCCTATCGGGAACTTTTAAACAGCTCCCCAACGATCCGATCACCGGTATTGATTACCCCGCTGCGTTTACGGATAATTTCGATGCGGCGCCGGTGCAATCGCATACGGCTGACCAGGTGGGCCTCACGGGTCTTGACCGATATGATTTCGTCAACTCCAACGATACGGGAAGAGTCCGGACATTTATCAGCACCGGTATTGCCTACTCCGGCAACCGGGCGCTCACGCTCGATGGTTTTATGTACAACGCCAACGGTTACACCGATTCACTCACCGGAACCTATCACCTTGGCGGTTACAACGCCGCCACCGATGATATCCGCCTGGATTTCCGGTATAAGAATCACGGGCAGGCCAGTCATGCGGCAAACAAAGTATGGATAAGGGGGGAGGATACGCAGAACTGGCTCGAAGCCTATGACCTCTATGCCAACCAGAACCCGGCCGACGGTTCCTACAAGTTCACCGCGAGTATAGAACTCGGCGACCTGCTACAGAATGCCGTTCCCGCGCAGAATTTTTCCAGCAGTTTCCAGGTGCGATGGGGGCAGTTTGGCCGGCACATGGCCGCCGATAATCAAAGCGGTGACGGGTACACATTTGACGATATCCGGCTGTATAAAGTGACCGATGACATGCAGCTGATCAGTATCGACACCCCGCTGGTCAATAGCTGCGGCTTATCGGCCAGCACGCCGGTGAAGATAACGGTACGGAATAGCCGAAACTCACTTGTCAACACAGTGCCTGTCCGTTTCCGGGTGAACAACGGCAGCTGGACCAGCGAAAATATCCCCTCCATACCGGCCAACGATACGGTGCAATATTTGTTTACCGGCACCGCCGACCTGTCTGCCACCGGCATGTATCTTATTGAAGCGGAAGTGTTCTATGCAACGGATTCGTATGATGTCAACGATACCTCCAGTATCAGCATCACCAACACCCCGGTCATAACGGTTACCAATTCCAGTCCGCACCTCCAGGATTTTGAGAACGACAACGGATACTGGTACGCATCCGGCGGCACCTGGGAATACGGTACCCCGGCCTCTTACAAGATCAACCGGGCCGCCAGCGGCAGCAAGGCCTGGAAAACCAGGCTGGCGGGCAACTATGACGACAATGATACCGCCTACCTCTATTCTCCCTGCTATGATATTTCTTCGATGACTACACCCACTCTCAGTTTCAGCCTGGCGCTGGACCTGGAAGATTGTGGTGTGAATGTTTGCGACGGGGCTTATGTGGAGTATTCGGCTGACGGCCGCACCTGGAACCGGCTGGGCGCCAGCGGGCAGGGATACAACTGGTATAATAAAACGTACACGGGTAATAATCTGTGGAGCGTTCAGAATTATCACCGCTGGCATGTGGCCACCATTCCGCTTACCGGTCTTTCATTACCGGTCGCGCAGCTTTCGCAATTGCGTTTCCGGTTCGTGGTAAGCAGCGACCCGGCCGTGAACCGGGAGGGCATGGCGATTGATGATATTCATATTTATGATAACGCCTATGGGATCTATGACGGCGTAACCATGGCCGGTCCCGTGAATCAAACGATCAATGGCGGGGAGGGCTGGGTTGATTTTATCAGCTCCGGCAAACTGGTCGCTTCGGTGATGTCCCCGGTTTCCATGGGCAGCACCGGCGCGCAGGCCTATATTCATACCGGTTCCGTACGGATCAGCAGTCTTCAGTATTACCACAACCGGAACATCACGATCCAGCCTGCAACGGTCAGTCTTGCCGATTCCGCCACCGTCCGTTTTTATTTTTTAGATTCCGAAACGGAATTACTGATCAACGCCACCGGTTGCGGTGTCTGTACCAAACCTTTGATGGCGTATGAGCTGGGTGTGACCAAATACAGTGACCCCAATGATGCGAATGAAGACGGTACCCTGGCGAATAATACGACCGGCCTCTACCAGTTCATCATTCCGGCTAAAACCCGGATCGTTCCGTTCGATAAAGGATATTACGCGGAATACAAGGTCAGGGATTTTTCTGAATTCTGGCTGAACAATGGCTGGCTTAATGGCATTACCCCGCTTCCTCTCAAACTGCTTTCTTTTACAGCCCGCAAAAGCAATGGAGAAGATGTATTGCTGGAATGGGTTACAACGGATGAGCAAAATGTGAACAGGTTTGAAGTGGAAGTGGCCAAAGGTCATGCGGAATATCAGCTGAACCGGTTCAGTGTGGCAGGTCAGTTGCCCAGCCAGGGCAATTCAACGGGGCAACAGCACTATTCATTAACCGATACGGAAAACAATAAAACAGGAGTTCGGTATTACCGGCTGAAAATGATAGATAATGACGGAAGTTTCACCTATTCCCCGGTGCGGCCCGTTTTCTTTACGGGTGATATAAACTGGCTGGTATATCCGAATCCTTCCTCCGGGTTATTCAACCTTGTGGTACAGGCAGATGACGGTACGGAGATCAATGCCAGGGTCTATGATGCGGCGGGAAGGGTGGTAAGACAGGTAAAACTGCCGGCCAGCGGATTCCTGCAAAAAATTCCGCTGGATCTCAGGGGTCATGAAATTGCAAACGGTCTCTATTACCTGGAAGTAAGTGCCGGGGGTCGGCAACAGTCATTCCGGCTGATGAAGCAATAAAAAATCCGTCCCCGCAAAACCTGTGGGAACGGATCAACCCGGGTGATTCAATTTTATTACCAGCCCTGTTTCGCCACACCCGCCTTTATCGCGGCCATCGCTTTTTCTTCTCCCATCAGGGTAGTCAGTTTATTTCCTTTTCCGTCATGACCCTGCGCCATATAAGCTCCCTTGGCAGTCTTGGTGATCACGGCATCAAGCATTTCAACCCCTTTTTCCTTGGTCTTAACATTGTAGGCGGTAATTTTTACATCAGACATGGTTACTGGTTTTTGAGTTAGTAAAACTCAAATTTACCGGTTTTCGTCCGGAGGGAATGTGAAATGCCGTTAAACCCATTGGATAGTGCTAATAATTTAATGTTAATTGCTGATAAATAACAGATTACCTGATTTATCCGATCACAGATCCTTTTGCAGTCCTGTGTGGTCCCTGCATTATTTCATTTACGGATCAGCATGTTGAAGTCCCGATAGGTAATAATTGATCCCCACCATTTGATAATAAACATCCTTATACCTGATCAGCGACCTTCACCGGCCTTCCGGTCTTGTTTAAATTACACTCAATTTTAACGGCCAATGCAAACCGGACTGACATCGGACGAAGCCAGGGCCCGATTGAAGGAAACGGGGTACAACGAATTGCCCTCGGCGAAGTCAAAGAATATCTGGAGAATAGCCGCGGAAGTAATCCGCGAACCCATGTTTCTCCTGTTGATCAGTTGCGCAGCGCTTTATATGATGCTCGGCGATTACCGGGAAGGCATCATCATGCTGTTTACCGTTTTCATCATCATCTCCATCACTTTTTTTCAATACCGCAAAACGGAAAGAGCGCTGGAAGCCCTTAAAAATCTTTCATCCCCGCGGGCCTTAGTGATACGGGATGGCAGGGAAATCCGGATCCCCGGGCGGGAAGTGGTGCCGGGTGACCAGCTATTACTCAACGAGGGCGACCGGATCGCGGCGGATGCCGTGCTGAAAGAAGAGATCGGTCTGACCGTCGACGAGTCGCTGCTCACCGGTGAATCGGTAGCCGTGGAGAAATCGGCCGGGGGGGATCACCCGCACAATCAGGTGTTCAGCGGAACACTGGTGGTTCGGGGACGGGGAGTTGCACAGGTTACCGAAACCGGGATCCGGACACAATTTGGACGGATCGGGCTTTCACTAAAGACCATCCGTGTGGAAGATGAGACCCGCCTGCAAAAAGAAATGAAGAAACTGATCCGGAATTTATTTTGGATCGGCAGCCTGATCAGCCTGCTGATCGTTACCGTTTATTATATCACCCGCGGCGACTTCCTGCAATCCCTGCTCAATGGATTAGCCGCCTCCATGGCTATTCTCCCGGAAGAGTTCCCGGTAGTGCTGACGGTTTTCCTGGCCCTTGGAGCCTGGCGCTTATCAAAAAAGAATGTGCTCACCCGCAGGTCCTCAGCGATTGAAACACTGGGTTCCGCGACGGTCTTGTGCAGTGATAAAACAGGTACGATCACCCAAAACAGGATGGAAGTGTCCGCACTCTATGACGGGGAGCGGCTTATTACCGGTGATGCCATCACCCGGGACCAGGAACAGGCCATCCAGGTTCTTCGTTCGGCGCACCACGCATCAAGCGAGCAATCCGCGGATCCGATGGAAATTGCCATCAGCCAATCACATTATAAATTACGTGATTCCGCATATGAGGAACTTTCACTGGTCAAAGAGTATCCGTTTAGCAGGGAATCCTTATCGATGACCCGTGTTCTGCAGGATGAAAACGCCGCTACCCGTTCGGTATTTGCCAAGGGTGCACCCGAAAGTATTTTCAGTTTATGCCGGCTGACGGAAAAGGAGAGAGACCGGCACATGAAGATGGTGGAGAGGATGGCATCGGAAGGATACCGGGTGATCGCTGTGGCCAGCGCCGAATACCAGGAGCCGGCTCTGCCGGAAAACCAGGAAGCTTTCGACTTTCGTTTCAACGGGCTGATCGGGCTTACGGATCCGATCCGGCCCGAAGTGCCCGGCGCCATCAGGGACTGCCATGCTGCCGGGATCCGGGTGATCATGATCACCGGTGATTATCCCGTAACGGCCCGCAGCATCGGTGACCGGATCGGGTTACCGCATACCGGGCAGGTGATCACGGGCGCTGAACTGGATCAAATAAATGATGAGGACCTCAGGAACAGGATCGGGGATGTCAGCATCTTCGCAAGGGTGGTGCCTGAGCAAAAACTTCGGATCGTGCAGGCGCTAAAAGCAAACAAAGAGATCGTTGCCATGACCGGCGACGGGGTGAATGACGCCCCGGCGCTGAAGGCCGCGCACATCGGTGTGGCCATGGGTAAAAAGGGAACGGATGTGGCCAGGGAAGCATCGGCGCTGGTGCTGCTGGATGATCATTTTGCCTCTATCGTCGCGGCCATCCGTTCCGGCCGCCGCATTTTCGACAATCTGCAGAAAGCCATGAATTATATCCTGGCCATCCATATTCCCATCATCGGTCTGACACTGATACCGGCATTCAACCCGGCCCTTCCCGTGCTGCTGATGCCCCTCCATATCATTTTCATGGAGCTGATCATCGATCCGGTGTGTTCGGTGGCTTTTGAAACGGAGCAGGAGGAAAAGGGGATTATGAACCGTCCGCCGCGACCGCCAACTGAAGATTTTTTCGGGTTGCGAAAGATCCTGAACAGCTTTCTGAGCGGCCTGTTATTACTGCTCACCGTGGTGGTCGTGTATCTCTTCACCCGCGAAGAAGGGCATACCGAAGGGGAAACCCGGCTGATCGCCTTTACGACCCTGGTGGCCGGAAATATTTTATTGATCCTGACGGACCTTTCCAGGACGCGAAGCGTTGTGGCCGTGATCGCGGAAAGGAACGCCACGATCCTGCTGCTTTTATCGGTCGCTTCCGGTATGTTGCTGTTGCTGATATTCGTTCCCGCGCTCCGGGAGGTCTTTAGTTTCGAATACCCGGGATGGGTTCACCTCTTACCCGCGGTTGCCGGAGCGCTGATCATGGTATCGGTGCTGGAGATAATCAAACTGGTGAAAAGAAAAAGTTAACCGACCGGTTACCGGCAACCACTCAGGGTGGCGGAGTACCCGTCAACGATAACCAGGCGCGGCTGTACCTCTTCGTTAGGTATGTAAAAAAAATGGCGAATCCTTGCTGAAGAAAAGGGAATCTTTAAATATCCAGTTTCGCGTACCGGGCATGACTCTCGATAAATTCCCTTCTCGGTGCCACTTCATCGCCCATCAGCATACTAAAGATACGGTCGGCTTCCGCGGCGCTTTCGATGGTGACCTGCTTCAGGGTGCGGGTGCCGGGATTCATGGTGGTGTCCCATAACTGATCGGCGTTCATTTCTCCCAATCCCTTATATCGCTGAACATTTACGGATTCGTCCTTTCCGCCGCCGAGTTTTTCGATCAGGGCCTTGCGCTGTTCCTCGTTCCAGGCATAGGCCTGGTCTTTACCTTTCTTAACCAGGTAAAGGGGCGGTTGCGCGATATATACATAACCCTGCTCCACCAGTTCGGTCATATACCGATAGATGAAAGTAAGGATCAGCGTGGCGATATGTGATCCGTCCACATCCGCATCGGTCATGATGATGAGTTTGTGATAACGGAGTTTGCTGAGATCAAGCGCTTTGGGGTCTTCGGATGTGCCGATTTTTACACCAAGGGCCGTAAACATGTTCCGGATCTCTTCGTTGTCATAGATCTTGTGTTCCATCGCCTTTTCCACGTTCAGGATCTTTCCCCGCAGGGGAAGGATGGCCTGGAAACTGCGGTCGCGTCCCTGCTTGGCCGTGCCGCCTGCGGAATCTCCCTCAACAAGAAACAGTTCGCAGCGCTCGGGGTCCCTGTCTGAACAATCGGCCAGTTTACCTGGTAAGCCACCACCGGTCAGTACCGATTTTCGTTGTACGAGTTCTCTTGCCTTTCGGGCCGCGGCCCGGGCCTGGGCAGCCAGGATTACTTTGCTGATGATGTTTTTCGCGTCTTTCGGGTTTTCCTCCAGATAGGCATCCAGCACTTTGGATACGGTGGTGTCCACCACACCCATCACCTCGCTGTTACCCAGCTTGGTCTTGGTTTGTCCTTCAAACTGCGGTTCGGGTACTTTTACACTGATGATCGCGCTCAGGCCTTCCCTGAAATCATCGCCTTCGATCTCCACCTTGGCCTTTTCAAAAAGACCGTTCTTATCACCATAGCTTTTAAAGACCCTTGTCAGCGCCCTTCTGAATCCTGCCACATGCGTGCCGCCTTCGATCGTATTGATGTTATTGACGTAAGAATAAATATGCTCGCTGTAACTGTCGTTATAGTTCAGCGCCACTTCAACAGCTACATTCGTTGCCGGATCCAGTCCTTCCACGAAAAGCACTTTTGGGATCAACGGGTTCCGGCCGGCAGCCTGGTCCTGCATTTCCACGAATTCAACAATCCCTCCCTCGCTGTAGAATTCTTTTGTATAAGGCGACTGGTTTTCATCCAGGTCCCGCAGATCGGTAAGGCTGATCCGGATTTTCCTGTTCAGGTAGGCCAGTTCCCTCAGGCGGCTTTCCAGGATATCGCGGTTATACACGGTGGTAAGGAAAATGGACGCATCGGGCCAGAATTGTACCCGGGTGCCTGTTTTGTCGCTGGTGCCGGTTTCCCTCACGGCATACTGCGGTATCCCGGTATGATATTCCTGTTCAAAGGTTTTTCCTTCCCTGTTTACGGTTACATGCAGTTTTGAACTTAATGCGTTCACACAACTCACGCCCACGCCATGCAGACCGCCGGAAACTTTATAAGATCCCTTGTCGAATTTACCACCGGCATGGAGAACGGTCATCACCACTTCCAGCGCCGATCGCTTTTCCTTGGCATGCATCCCGGTGGGGATGCCGCGACCATCGTCTTCCACGGATACGGAATTGTCTTCGTGTATCGATACCTGGATATTCTTGCAGAAACCGGCGAGGGCCTCGTCGATCGAATTGTCCACCACTTCATAAACCAGGTGATGAAGTCCCTTTACGCCGATATCGCCGATATACATAGCGGGGCGCTTTCGCACCGCTTCCAGGCCTTCCAGAACCTGTATACTGTCGGCACTGTACGACCCTGCCTGCACGGGTGTTTTTGCTTTGATTTCTGTACTCATAAACTGGATAAGATCCGCTCTAAAAAGGGGAAAATATTTAACTCGCAAATGTACTGAAATAGACCCGGCCGGCCCGTATTTAAAGGGCTTTTTTTGACCCGCCTTTCACCATTTTTCAGGAATAAAAAATGCCCGTTTTCAGGGCATATCAACGGAATTAGCGAAACCGCCTGGAAGGGCTATCTTTTAACAATCTGTGCCACCAGGTCGGCCTCCGCGCAAACCTTGTTCCCGACATAGGCGGTTCCCTTCATTTCACAGATACCCCGCCGGATGGGGGTAGACAGTTCCATTTTCAGCAGCAGGGTGTCGCCCGGGCGTACCATGTGTTTGAATTTGCAGTTGTCTATTTTCAGGAAATACGTGTCGTATTGCCCGGCTCCGCTCAGGTTGATGGCCAGTATCCCTCCGCATTGCGCGAGAGCCTCGATCTGCAATACCCCCGGCATAACGGGATTGCCGGGAAAATGACCGGCGAAATACCATTCGTTAAAAGTGACATTCTTGATACCGACGATATGCGTGTCGCTCAGCTCAATGATCTTGTCGACCAGGGCAAATGGAAAACGATGGGGGAGGGTTTTCTCGATGTACTGCTGGTCATAGATGGGCGGCTGATTGGGGTTGTATACCGGTACGCCGCGGGTATGTTTATTCTTCTTGATATACTGTTTGATCTTTTTAGCGAATTCCACATTGGTACTGTGACCCGGGCGGTTGGCAATGATACGCGCCTTGATGGGATAACCGACCAGGGCCAGGTCGCCGATCACATCCAGCAGTTTATGACGCGCGGGTTCGTTGGGAAAACGGAGTTCAAGATTATTGAGATAACCCTCGCTCTTGACTTCGATCTTATCCTTATTGAAGATCTTCCGTAAACGGCCCATCTCCTTTTCGTCAACAGGTTTGTCTACGATCACGATGGCGTTATTTACATCACCCCCCTTGATCAGGTTATTATCAATCAGCATCTCGAGCTCATGGAGGAAACAAAAAGTACGGCAGGGCGCGATCTCATCCTTGAAATCGCGGATATGCTTCAGACCGGCATGCTGTGTGCCCAGCACGGGTGAATTAAAATCGATCAGGGTGGTGACCTGGTATTCCATGGCCGGCATGGCCACCATCTCCACTCTTTTCACTTCGTCGTAATGATAGATATTCTCATCCAGGCTGTACCAGATCTTCGCGGCATCCTGTTCCACCACACCGGCCTCTTCAATTATTTCCACAAAAGGCTGGGAACTGCCGTCGATGATAGGGATCTCCGGACCGTTCACTTCGATCAGGCAATTGTCCACCCCCATGCCCACAAGGGCAGCCAGCACATGCTCGACCGTACTTACCCGGGCGCCATTGGATTCGAGAGTGGTGCCGCGGCTCACATCGGTCACCAGATCGCAATCGGCCCGGATAATGGGCTGGTTGGGCAGGTCGATCCGTTGAAACTGGAACCCGAAACCCGGAGCGGCCGGGTTCAGGGTGAGGTCGGCCATGACACCGGTATGCAAACCCGTTCCCGAAATGCTCACCGCTTTACTGAGCGTATGTTGTTTATCGGGGTTGAAGTGGGGCGACATCACACCCACATTGTTGCTTTTGTTTTCCGAAGAAGTGATCATCCGGCAAAGATAAGCGAAACGGAAAATGCCCTGTTCCGGGCCATTTTATGCGGATAATCATGCTGACTGCTGCCGGGAATCATAGAGCCGGCCCTCTTACGGGTTATAACTTAACGGTCGTTAAACCAGCATTTTCACCTTAAAACGGGGTATATGAAAAAATTCTTTTTACCGCTGCTATTCCTGGTTAGTTCGGCCGGGGCGCAACAGTGGACCAAACAATATGATTTTGTGGACGACTGCATTTGCGGGATGGCCAAGGTAAGCAAGGACGGAAAATTCGGGTTTGTAACCAGTGAGGGCAAACTGGTGGTTCCGCTGGAATACGATGAAGCCATTGCTTTCAGCGAGGGATTCGCAACCGTGCGGAAAATGAATAAATGGGGTTTTATCGACAGTACCGGAAAAGTGGTCAAGGAACCCTGTTATGAAGATGCCGCGTCCTTCCACGAAGGCCTGGCCGCTGTGCGCAAGGATGGTAAATACGGGTTCATCAACCGGGATCTACAGGTGGCCATCCCCTTCCAGTTTTCCATGGCAGGCCGGTTTTCCGAGGGGTTAGCCGCCGTGGCCAATCAAAAGGACCAATGGGGTTACATAAACAACAGTGGAAAACTGGTGATCGGTTATTCATTCACTTTCGCCGACACTTTTGTGGAGGGTACGGCCCGGATCATGAAGGGCAGTACCATGAAGTATATTGATCCGACCGGAAAGGAGATAAAAGAGTGATCGTTGCGGGTCTATGGTGAAAAGAAAATGACAAGAGTTGGATGATGAGAACTGGTGGTTAAAACCGGGGAGTGCGTTAAGCCAGGTTGTATTCCCGCTCACTTCTGCCGGGTTAATCCTTAAACGAGCCATCCTTCTATTCAGCTAAGATATAAACGAATGAAGTGTCCAGGTTTGAGGGTTTATTTTTTTTGAACCACATAGAACATAGAAAACATAGATTATACATAGTATATTATAATAGGATATCAACTATGTGTTCCCTTATGTGTTCTATTTTCTATGTGGTTCAAACATTTCAAACCAGGACACTATTTAAATGGGAGATGTTTTCCTGATCAGGATACTTTCATATCCATTAACTGCCTGACCAGCGCTTCGAGTTCCTGGATCCTTTTTTCAAGTTCAGGAAGCCTGCGGGCCGCCGCCTGGCTGCGCAACGCGGATGTATAATCGAAAGCGGGTGAACCGGTGACGGCCTTTCCGGGTTCGATCGATTTGCTGACCCCGCTTTGCGCATTCACTTTGGCGCCATCGCCTACCTGGATATGCCCCACGATACCCGCCTGCCCGCCGATCATCACGCCGTTGCCGATCTTGGTGCTGCCGCTGATACCGGCCTGTGCCGCGATCACCGTGCTGTGTCCCACTTCCACATTGTGCGCGATCTGGATCAGGTTGTCGAGTTTAGCGCCGCTCCGGATGATCGTGGAACCGATAGTGGCCCGGTCGATCGTGGCATTGGCGCCGATCTCCACGTTGTCTTCGATCACCACGTTTCCGATCTGGGGCACTTTTTTGAAACTGCCATCTGATTGCTGGGCAAAACCGAAACCGTCGCTCCCGATCACCGTACCGGCATGAATAGTGACATGATTGCCGATCCTGCAATGCTGATAAATCTTTACACCCGGGTAAAGGATGCAGTGCTCCCCAACGGATACATTTTCTCCCAGGTACACATTCGGGTAGATCTTGCTGTTATTCCCCACGCTCACGTTTTCTCCTACATAGGCAAAGGCGCCGATGAAAACATTGTCGCCGTACCGGGCGGTCGGCGCCACAAAACTGGGCTGCTGGATCCCGTTCAGCTGCTGCTGCATGATCTCCTGGTATTTTTCAAGCAGGGTCGCGAACGCGCTGTAGGCATCGGGTACCCGTATCAGCGCTGCCGTGAGCGGGTGTTTCAGTTTGAATCCTTCATTGATGATAATGACGGAGGCCGAGGTTTTGTACAGGTATTCTTCATACTTGGGATTGGCAAAAAAGGTAAGCTGTCCTTCTGTCGCCTCTTCAATCTTTCCGAATGAAGAAACGGAGGCAGCGGGGTCGCCTTCCACTTTTCCGTTGACCAGGAGCGCTATTTGCGATGCGGGGAATTGCATGTAGGTTAGCATGGAGCTTCGAGGGGGGCCGGGGGTTTCCGGTTCACCAGTTCCGGAAACCCGCAGCTCAGCGCTCGCGGCTATCTCATATAACAAATATAATATTTTCTTACAGCGCCGCTCATATTGTGCCGGATCAGCGCATTGTCTACCTCGGAAATATCCCTGACGGTTCCGTCCTTGAAAAGAATGTTGATCCTTTCATCGCCCGGATCGTAAGTGGTGTTGCTGGCCTCACCGGTGAATACAAAATAACCCGTTTCCTCCGGGCTTATGCCGAGTTTCCCGGCAGCTTCCGCTCGCTTTTCCTGCAGCAACTGCTCGTCAAAAGGTTCGGCCTGCAGTTTAACCTTCAGCAATTTTCGTTCCACCAGGAACCGGCAAAGGTTGGATAATATTTTATCCTCGTGCATTTGCCAGAATTTAACAGCCCCCATCACATCGTGATCATCCAGCTGGCAGAATTCAAAAAGCCACTCGCTGATGCCGGCACTGATCCTGTCACCCCCCTCGAGGAAAATGTTCAGGAAAGGGGAAGGAGCCTTTGCTTTAACCGCAACGGCCCGCTGCAAAACCTTCTGCAGCATTTTCTCGGCACAGAGCACTGTTTTATGCAGGTATACCTGCCAGTACATCAGCCGCCGGCTCAGCAGGAATTTCTCGATCGAGTAAATGGCTTTTTCCTCCACCATCAGGTTCCCGTCTTTCACGGCCAGCATTTTCAGAATCCGGTCGTAACCGATCACGCCTTCCGCCACGCCGGTGAAGAAACTGTCCCGGTTTAGGTAATCCATCCGGTCCACATCCAGCTGACCCGAGACCAGCTGGCTCAGGAAATTTTTCGGGTACTGACCGGTGAAAATGGCAATCGCCGTATCCAGCTTGCCCCCGAATTCGCGGTTGAGCTGCTGCATCAGGAGCAGGGAAATGGTTTCATGTTTCACTTCACGGATCAGTTCCTCTTCCAGCGCATGCGAAAAAGGGCCATGACCGGCATCATGCAGGAGGATCGCGATTTTCGTTCCACGCTCCTCCTCATCCGAGATGGAAATGCCCTTGCTTTTCAGTTCCGCCAGCGCGATGCACATTAAATGGTAAGCGCCGAGTGAATGATGTAACCGGGAATGTACCGCTCCCGGGTATACCAGGTGAGCAAAGGCCATTTGGTGTATATTACGCAGGCGCTGGTAAACGGGGTGGGATATTATGTCCAGGATCAACGGGTCGTCGATGGTGATAAAACCATATACGGGGTCGTTGATGATCTTTCGGACAGACGGCATTGTTGCTGTTTTGTTAAGGCGGAACGGCAAAAGTACAAAGCGCGGGTTTAATAAGCTATTTTTGAAAACGACACGCGAACCCCGGCCCTGTGTCGAATTACAGGTTCATAGCGGCCGTTTGGAAGGAAAACGAAATACAGCTTATGGCAATAGCTAAAATAATCTGGGTGGATGACGAGATCGAAAGCCTGCAGTCGCAGAAAATGTTCCTGGAAAACAAAGGGTACGAAGTGCAGACCTTTACGAACGGCTTTGACGCCATCGATTTTGTAAAAGATAACCCGGTGGATGTGGTCCTGATCGATGAGAGCATGCCGGGCATCACCGGACTCGAAACCCTGGCCAAGATCAAAGAGGTGAACCAGTCGCTGCCGGTGGTGCTGATCACTAAAAACGAGACCGAGAACCTGATGGACGAAGCCATCGGTTCGCAGATAAGCGATTACCTGATCAAACCGGTCAATCCCAACCAGGTTTGGCTGAGCCTGAAGAAAATTATCGACAATAAGCGGCTGGTGGCGGAGAAGACCACGACCGCTTACCAGCAGCAATTTCGCAACCTGTTTATGGCCCTCAACAGCAATCCCGATTACAACGAGTGGATGGATATTTATAAAAAACTCGTGTACTGGGAACTGGAAATGCAGAAAAGCGACAGCCCCGAGATGCAGGAAGTGCTGCAGAGCCAGAAAGGGGAAGCCAATACCGAATTTTTCAAGTTCGTGGCAAAGAATTATGCCAACTGGGTATCTCCGAAAAGCACCGACGGACCGGTGATGAGCCATACGCTTTTCAAGTTCAAAGTGCTGCCGCATGCCGAGAAGGGGATACCCCTTTTCTTTATACTTATTGATAACCTCCGCTTCGACCAGTGGAAGGCGATTCAGCCGATCTTTTCGGAGAGTTTCCGGATACTGGAGGAAGACAGCTTTTACAGCATCCTGCCTACCGCCACCCAGTATTCCCGTAACGCCATCTTTTCGGGTTTGCTTCCGGTGGATATTGAGAAGCAGTTTCCCGCGCAGTGGAAGAACGACGACGAGCAGGGCGGAAAGAACCTGCATGAGGAAGAGTTTTTCCGGGCGCAGTTGAAAAAACTCGGTAAACCCGATTTGAAAGTTTCCTATACCAAGGTGGTCAATAACCAGGCGGGTCTCGACCTTGTGAATAATATTCACAACCTGCTGACCAATGATCTGAACGTGATCGTATACAATTTTGTGGATATGCTCAGTCATGCCCGTACCGAAATGGAAGTGCTGAAGGAACTGGCCGGCGATGAAATGAGCTACCGCAGCATTACGGCTTCCTGGTTTGAGCATTCCCCCCTGCACCAGGCATTGAAAAAGATCGCCGACAAGAATATCAAAATCGTCCTGGCCACCGATCACGGCAGCGTACGGGTGAAAACACCCTACAAAGTGGTGGGGGATAAGCAAACCACCACCAACCTGCGTTACAAACACGGCCGTAACCTGAATTATGAAGCCAGGGAAGTGCTGGCATTCCGAGATCCCCGGGAAGCCGGGCTGCCGGTGCCCACGGTGAATTCATCCTATATTTTCGCCAAGGAAGACGGATTCCTTTGTTATCCCAATAACTATAATCATTACGTGAATTACTACCGCAACACGTTCCAGCATGGCGGGATCAGCCTGGAGGAGATGATCGTACCGGTGATTAAGATGCAGAGTAAGTAACGCCCCCTGTCCCCCGCAGGGGGAACTTAGACCGAAGAGATCACTGACTGTGGAAAAGTAATAATGCACAAATATTGCGATACTGTAGTTTCGCATTTGTAGGAAAAAATAAAATTATTGAACGCTAAACATCCCCTTTAGGGGCCTGGGGCATGAAGTATACGCAAACCACACTCGATCACCTCGAAGAGATACCGAAAGAAGCGGGTTACCTGCTCCGGTATGAAAGAGGCACTTTTCAAAGCGGCTATTGCATCCTGGAACAGAAAAAAGTGGTTGTGCTGAATAAATTCCTGCAAACCGAGGGCAGGATCAATACACTCCTGGAACTGATTCCCCATCTCGAGATCAAGCCGGAACTCCTCACACCTGCATCCGCCAAACTCTATGCTGAAGTGGTTGCCCGGTTTGAAACGGAGGGAAGGTAGTTAATTGGTTAATTGGGGATTGGTTAATTGGGCTTTACAGCCGGCATTTTCCTTTCTGTTCTCATTTCCCGTATTCATTAATTTATTATTAGGAAAGGTCCGGATGGCCATTGCCGGCCGGTCACAATGCCCCGGTAATCCATCTGGAATGTTTTTTTGCACTATAATTTACGGATTACACACTATAGCATAATTATTAATAATGCAATTCGGGAACCGAATGAGCTCTCCGGATTAAGGGCCTAATTAACCAATTAACCAATCCCCAATTAACCAATTAATATGAATAATGCAATTCAGGAAACGGCTGAACTCTCCGAATCAAGGACCCAATCAACCAATTAACTAATTAACCAATTAACTTTACGCAGTGACCTGCCCCCCTCTCACCATAACCTTTCTCGGTACCGGCACCAGTAGCGGGGTGCCCATGATCGGGTGCGACTGTGAAGTGTGCAGTTCCGGCGACCCGAAGGATAACCGGTTGCGGTCAAGTATCCTGGTACGTTCGGAGAAAACGACCCTGGTGGTGGATACCGGGCCCGATTTCCGGTATCAGATGCTGCGGGAAAAAGTAAAACAACTCGATGCGGTGATCTTCACGCATCCACATAAGGATCACATGGCCGGACTGGATGATATCCGGGCATTTAATTTTTTCAGTAAGAAACCCATTCATATTTATGCTGATTCATGGACGGAAGAGGCGGTGCGCCGGGATTTTTATTACGCGTTTACGGATACCAAGTACCCGGGGATACCGGAACTGAACATGAATACGATCACGGTGGACCCCTTTATGGTAGGGGATATCCCCGTCACCCCGGTGCAGGTATGGCATATGAAAATGCCGGTGCTGGGTTTCCGCTTTGGAAAATTCACCTATATCACCGACGCGAACCGGATCGATGAACAGGAGAAGGAAAAGATCAGGGGTAGCCGGGTGCTTGTGCTAAATGCCTTGCGCAAGCAGAAACATATCTCCCATTTCACCCTGGAGGAAGCTATTGAACTGGCCAACGAACTGAAAGTGCCGGAAGCTTATTTCACCCATATCTCGCACCAGCTCGGATTGCATGCCGAAATTGAAGCAGAACTACCAGACCATATCCACCTGGCTTATGACGGGCTCAGGCTTGAATTCAATTAGCCGGATAGATTAAGGCCAGGGTATTAAAAAATGAACGAAAAAAATTGGAATCGGATAAAACAGGCCCTGATCTACTTTGCATGGGGACTATTGGCTATGGCAATAATTTTTGCACTTATGTTAGTCGCCGCACTTATAGGCTGGGGAATTTAGCTGTTGTGCCCCACTACTATTAAACTCCCCAAAAAATTCAGCTAACAGTTGTTAGTTTAATTGTTTTTTCTGTTTAATTTGCACCCGCCTCTAATGATTGCGTGCGGTGTTCGGTCATCGTTCATGAACGGCACCGCACATGCTTGCCATCCCCTGGAGGCCCAAGGCTGTGCCACCCCCCAAAGGAGTGGCACAGTTATTAACAAAACAGAAGGATCCATTATGAATTTTCAGACATCCGAGATCACGCAACAGGTGGCCCAGACGGCAAGGGATTTCGCGCTTCAGCAAATCAAACCCCATATCATGGAATGGGACGAGAGCCAGGAGTTCCCCCTTGTGGTATTCCGGGAAATGGGAAAACTGGGACTGATGGGCGTACTGGTACCCGAAGAATACGGCGGCGCGGGGCTCTCGTATTTCGAATATAAAACCATCATTGAGGAGATCGCTAAAGTATGCGGTTCGGTGGGGTTGAGCCTGGCGGCGCATAATTCTCTTTGCACCGGGCATATCTTAACCTTTGGTAACGAAGAGCAAAAGAAAAAATGGTTGCCCAAACTCGCCACGGCCGAATGGCTGGGCGCCTGGGGACTTACCGAGGCCAATACAGGCAGTGATGCGGGCAACATGAAATGTACGGCCGTAAAGGACGGTAACGACTGGATCATCAATGGCACCAAGAACTGGATCACGCATGGCAAAAGCGGTGAGATCGCCGTGGTGATCTGCCGCACGGGTGAACCCCGGACCAGGAACAATTCCACGTCCTTCGTGGTGGAGCGCGGTACAAAGGGTTTCAGCGCGGGTAAAAAGGAAAACAAACTGGGCATGCGCGCGAGCGAGACGGCCGAAATGGTATTTGACAACTGCCGCATTCCGGATGCCAACCGGCTGGGTGAAGTGGGTGACGGCTTCAAACAGGCCATGAAAGTGCTGGACGGCGGAAGGATCTCCATCGCTTCTCTTTCACTGGGTATTGCGAAAGGCGCCTATGAAGCCGCGTTAAAATATTCACAGGAACGGCACCAGTTCGATCAGCCCATCGCCAATTTCCAGGGCATCTCCTTCAAACTGGCGGATATGGCCACCGAGATCGCCGCGGCGGAACTGCTTACCCTGCAGGCCTGCGACCGGAAAGAAAAAAACCTACCGGTGACCAAAGAAGCCGCCATGGCGAAATATTATGCCAGCGAAGTGGCCGTAAAAGTGGCTAATGATGCGGTGCAGGTATTTGGCGGTTACGGGTACACCAAGGATTTCCCCGTGGAGAAATTTTACCGCGACGCGAAGCTTTGTACGATAGGGGAAGGTACTTCCGAGATCCAGAAACTGGTGATCAGCCGGGAAGTATTGCGGAACTGACCGCTATGACCGCTTTCTTTTTTTTATTTCACCTCCTGCATCTCCACCAGTTTCCTGTAAAACCCTTTTTGCGAAAGCAATTCCTCGTGGTTTCCCCTTTCCACGATCTTTCCTTTTTGCAGCACGATGATCTCATCCGCGTGCCGGATGGTGCTGAGCCGGTGGGCGATGACGATACTGGTTCGGTTCTGCATCATATTGTTGATCGCATCCTGCACCAACCGCTCACTTTCCGTATCCAGCGACGAAGTGGCCTCATCGAGTATCAGGATCGGTGGGTTTTTCAGCACGGCCCGGGCAATAGTGAGCCGTTGTTTCTCACCCCCGCTGAGCTTGGAACCCCGGTCGCCGATATTACTGTTATAGCCGTCTTCTTTTTGGATGATGAACTCGTGGGCATTGGCAATCCGGGCCGCTTCCATGATCTGTTCTTCGGTGGCTCCCGGCTGACCGAGTGCGATATTATGAGCAATGGAGTCATTGAACAGTATCGGTTCCTGCGTAACGATGCTCATCTGGTTGCGGACCGACTCCAGGGAGTAGTCCCTGATATTGATACCGTCGATAAGCACTTCGCCCGATGTGACATCATGAAACCGGGGAACCAGGTCGGCCAGGGTGGATTTGCCGGCCCCCGAGGAACCCACCAGGGCTACCGTTTTCCCTTTTTCGATAACCAGGTTGATATTGTCGAGAATGACCGCGTCGTCATAGGCAAACCGGACATTCCTGAACTCGATCCGGCTGGTGAAATCCTTCAACTTAATTCCATTGGGGTTATCATCAACGGTTACGGGTGTCATCAGGATCTCTTCGATCCGGTTGATGGCGGCCGCTCCTTTTCGCATATTGCTGAACGAGGTGGAAAGGGATTTGGCCGGGTTGATGATATTATAAAATATGCCGAGGAAACCGAGAAATGCGGAGGCTTCAAGCAGTTCTCCCCGCAAAACCAGTCTTCCGCCATAATACAGCACTACGCTGAAAAGCAAAACCCCCAGCACTTCCGAAAGAGGTGATGCCAGGTCCTTTTTATAGGCGATATTGTTTTTGGTGTGGAGCAACTCTTCGTTGGTCTTCCGGAATTTGACCCGCAGCAGGTTTTCGATATTGAATGCCTTGATCACCCGCAATCCGCCCAGTGTTTCATCGATGATCGAAAAGGTTTCGCCGTGTTTCTGGGCCGCCTCTTTGGAATGACGCTTCAGCGAACGGGTAATCCGCCCGATCACCAGTCCCAGCACGGGAATGAGGATCAGAATAAACAGGGTCATCTGGGCGCTGATAAGAAAGAGCGCGGTCAGCGTAACCAGGATGGTCATCGGGTCGCGGATCCATCCTTCCATGGTGCCCACAACAGAACCTTCCACTTCCCCGATATCGTTCGACATCCGGCTCATGAGGTCGCCTTTTCTCTTTTCGGTAAAAAAACCGATTGGCAGGCGCAGGATCTTCTCATACAGGTCTTCCCGGAGCTGATTGACCATCCTGTTCTTAAGCGGGTTCAGTACGACATGGGAGAGATAGAGGAACAAATTTTTTAAAAAGATGAAACCCATCATCAGCACGCAGATAAAACCCAGCGTATTGACGGCTCCGCGCGCTTCCAGGGAATTGTTCAACTGATCATTGATATACCCGATCACGAGATTGTTGGTATCGGTGGTCATGCCCTTCCCCGTGAAAATCAGTTGCAGGAAAGGCATCAGCATGCCCATCGACACGATGGAGAACAGGATGCTTAGTAAAATAAACAGGAAGTAAAGAAATATCTTGCCTTTATAGGCGACAAGGTAACCGAAGATCCGGGCGTATTGTTTCATGTAACTTGCTTCTGTGGCAAAGCAGCAAAGTAACTAATTTTACACTGCCCGCCCCCGGGCGGCACAGGAGCGGGCTTAAAATCAAACAGTATGGAGGAAGGAAAAAGACAAAAACAGATTGCGGGGCTGCTCAACGAGGAAATGAACCAGATATTTCAGCGGCTGGGATTGAACATGCTGGACGGGGGCATGGTATCCATTTCAGCCGTAAAAGTAACGCCAGACCTGCTGGAGGCCCGGTTCTACCTGAGTTTTTTCCAGGTCAGGGATGTGGAATCGGCCCTTCACCGTATCAATGAGCGGCATCATGAGATCAAAAAGGAACTGGCCACCCGGGTAAGGCACCAGTTGCGCAGCATACCCGTGCTTAAATTCTTCCGGGATGATACACTGGACCATGTTTTCAAAATGGAGGAACTATTCCGGAAGATCGGGGAGGAAAAAAAGGACCGGCCCGATTAATTTAAACCCGTCAATCATTTATCGTGCAGCTGCTCTTCGCCTGGCGCTATTTCAAAGCCAAGAAATCCACCAATGCCATCAATATCATTGCGTGGACCAGCATGGTGGCTATCCTGTTCGGCACCGCGGCCCTGATCCTGGTGCTGAGCGTGTTCAACGGGTTCGAAGGCCTGGTCAAATCGCTTTATTCTTCCTTTTACACCGATCTGAAGGTAACAGCCGCGACCGGCAAGACCCTCACGGCCACTCCTGCGCAATTGCAAAAGCTGGGTGAAGTGAAAGGGATTCGGGTCTTTTCTCTCGTTACAGAAGAGAAAGCACTGGTGCAGAACGGCGAGTACCAGTCGGTGGTTTATCTCAAAGGGGTGGACGACAACTACCGGTATACCACCGGCGTGGCGGATCACCTGGTAAATGGTGAATATGATCTGGGTTCGGAAGAAGTGCCTAAACTGATACTGGGTGCAGGAGTGGAGAATGCGCTGGGTATCGTGGCCGACCGGAACATTTTCATCCTGAAGATCTACCTGCCCCGCCGGAACAGTTCCGAGCAGATCAACCTGCTGGAAGATATCAGCAACGACACCATCCGGTCTTCGGCCGCCTTCCTGATCCAGCAGGATTTCGATAACAAATACGGGATCACCAATATTGATTTTGTAAAACGGGCGCTGAAATTCGGAAAGGATGAGTACAGTGGGATCGAGATCGCGCTCAGGGATCCTTCCGGTGCGAACCAGGTCAGGAAAGAAGTAAAGGCTATTTTCGGAGAAGGTTACCTGGTACAGAATAAGTATGAACAGAACCGCAGCCTTTATTCGGTGATGAACGTGGAGCGATGGGCGATTTACGGAATATTTTGCCTCATTATGATCGTCGCGGCCTTCAATATGATCGGCGCCCTGACGATGCTGGTGCTGGAAAAACAAAAAGATATAAGTGTGTTGCACGCGCTGGGTGCGGGACGGAGTTTCATCCAGCGGGTCTTTCTAAGCGAAGGGTTGTTACTGGCCCTGATCGGGGGCGGAATCGGCATGTTGCTGGCGCTTCTCATTGCCTGGCTGCAGATGAAATATCACCTGGTGCCGCTGGGAGGATCATTCCTGATCACGCACTTCCCCGTTAAATTAAAGCTGATGGATTTTGTACTGATCGGCGGCACCGTTTTCATTATCGCTTTTATTGCCTCCTGGATTCCTTCCCGTAAAGCGGCTAAACAGGAGTTCTCTCTCCGGAGTGAATAGCCTCGTTCTGAATTGCTCCGCCCTTTAGCGCGGAGGAGACAATAAGATCAATAATCCCCCAATGTTTCCGGCAATTGCGCCAGCGCCCTAGCCAGCTGCTCATCATTCGGCGCAATCCCATGCCACTCATGCGTGCCTTCCATGAAGTCAACTCCTTTACCCATAACTGTCCGCATGATAATACCGATGGGTTTTCCTTTCCCGGTGAGCGACTTCGCTTTTTCCAGCGTGGCCACGACATCATCCATGTCATTCCCGTTCATTTCAAGCGTAGTCCACCCAAAGGCATCTAATTTCTGGCGGATATTCCCCAGGTGCATGACTTTTTCTGTCGGTCCGTCGATTTGCTGGCCGTTCCAATCGATCGTGGCGATGAGATTATCGACCCGGTGATGCGCGGCAAATAAGATCGCTTCCCAAACCTGTCCTTCATCCAGTTCTCCGTCACCATGCAGGGAGAATACCAGGTTTTTTTCGCCATTGAGACGCTTGGTAAGCGCGGCGCCGATGGCCACACTCATTCCCTGACCCAGTGAACCGGAGGCGATCCGTACACCCGGCAGTTTTTCATGCGTGGCCGGGTGACCCTGTAATCGTGAGTTGAGTTTTCTGAAAGTAGCCAGTTCTTTAATATCAAAATATCCCGCACGGGCCAGGGTAGAATAAAAAAGCGGGGATATATGTCCGTTCGAAAGTATGAATACATCTTCGTTCTTCGCGTCCATATCGAACGAAGGATTGTGCTTCATTATTCTGAAATACAGGGCGGTGAGGAAATCAGCGCAACCCAGCGAACCACCGGGATGGCCGCTGTTCACCCCATGTACCATTCTTACTATATCTCGGCGAACCTGTGTGGCGATAGAGGTCAATTCACGCATAAAACTGGCTTCTTATTAAACTTTTTGTATCTTGGAGCTTCAAATCCGGGATTGCGCAGCAAATGTGCAATCTTTTTTAATACAAAATCCATCCGGGTTAATCAACTTAATAACAAATTCATTTATCCTATAGCCTGCATAATGAATGCATAAGGTATTCATAATGTAAGCTTAATGAAGAACCTGACGGTTAAAGCCTAAATTAGTATCGTATTAAAACTGCTTTAATGCTGGACATTTTATTGACAGCTTCCGTGGCCTTTATCATCACCTTCCTGGCCATACCGGTCATCCTTCAGGTGGCTGAACAGAAGAAATTATATGATCTTCCGGATGAGAGAAAGGTACATACGCGTTTGGTCGCTTCTCTTGGCGGGGTGGGTATCTTTGTGGGATTCCTGCTGGCATCGCTTCTTTCCATCCAGGGTTACCTGAATCCCGAATTCCAGTACTTTTTTGCGGCGGCGCTGGTGATCTTTTTCCTGGGTTTGAAGGATGACCTGATGATCCTCTCGGCCACCAAAAAATTCATCGGACAGATCATCGCCGCATCCATATTGATTCACCTGGGAGGGATACGTCTCGACAGCATGCACGGCCTGCTTGGTTTTAACGAACTCCCCGAAGCATTCAGCCTCGCCTTATCGTATTTAACTATTATCGTAGTCATCAATTCCTTCAACCTGATCGACGGGGTGGACGGACTGGCCTCTAGCCTGGGGGTGCTCACCATGGTGGTGTTCGGCTCCTATTTCTTTGCGATCGATTTCCAGGCATACGCCCTCCTGGCCTTTGCCCTGGCGGGCAGCCTGATCGCTTTCCTGATATTCAATCATTATCCCGCAAAGATTTTCATGGGAGATTCCGGTTCTTTGATGATCGGATTGGTCAATGCCATCCTGGTGATAAAATTTATCAATGTGGCCGATGCGCCTTTTGTCAGCGTCCAGGTTCCGGCCGCGGCCGCCATCGGATTTTCCATACTGATGGTACCCCTGCTGGATACGCTCCGGGTTTTCAGTATCCGGATTCTGAACGGACGTTCCCCCTTCACCCCCGACAGGAACCATGTGCATCACCTGTTACTTGACAGGGGCATGGGTCATGCACGGGTTACAGCCTGTTGTGTGGGCGTAAACATCGCATTTATCGGCCTGGCCTGGCTGGGAAGAGAACTGGGGCCCAACTACCTGCTGCTCGCCCAGCTGACGCTGGCCTTTACCGGTTTGGGAATATTGTACTATGGCAATGCACGCGCCCGCCGCCTCGTGGTCACAAAGGATTTGAACGGAGAGGCCAAACTCAAGCCGGCTTCCCGGGTACTGACCCTGACAAAAAAATCCTCCGTAGCGGATAAAAACTGAAGCCTGTCGGTCTGACGACCGGTACCGAACATGGTTAGTGGCTTTTTTTTGGTTTCCTTCGTTTTATTAGCTTTGCCTTCCACCTGGAAGAACAGGTGCCTCAAAATACATTTTATTATGTCAGAAGATGTTACATCCATAATTACAGGGGCAGAGGATCACATGAAAAAAGCCATCAGCCACCTCGAAGCCGAACTGGTAAAGATCAGGGCCGGGAAGGCCAATCCCCAGATGCTGGATGGTATCGTTGTAGATTATTATGGTTCTCCCATGCCCATCAACCAGGTGGCGAATATCAGCACGCTGGATGCCCGCACCCTGAGTATCCAGCCCTGGGAAAAGAATATGCTCCAGCCCATCGAAAGGGCTATTATCGCGGCTAATATCGGGATCAATCCGCAGAATGACGGCGCCATGATCCGGTTATTCCTTCCCCCGCTGACCGAAGAAAGAAGAAAAGAACTGGTAAAGAAATGCCACGGGGAAGGGGAGCATTGCAAAGTCGCCATCCGAAATATCCGCAGGGATGCGATTGAGCATATCAAGAAACTTCAGAAGAACGGTCTCAGCGAAGATGTTGCCAAGGATGCCGAGGGGGATGTTCAGGAGGTGACGGATAAATATACCCTGGCGGTGGAGAAACATCTTGCCTCCAAGGAAAAAGAGATCATGTCGGTTTAAATTCTCCCGATAAGTGGTTTCAGCTTTCAGTTATTTCAGCCGGCTTTCTGTCGGGCCGGTTAGCCAGGTACACCCCGAGTAATATGATACCAAGGCAGATGATCTCAATCCAGGTGATCTGTTCCCCGTCCATAAAACCCCAGAACAGGGCGATAAAGGGTATTCCGTAAGTGACCAGCGAAGCAAATAAACCGCCCGCCCTTTTTACCAGTACATAGAACAGGGCCGTGGCGATCGCGCTGCCCGCCACTCCGAGTATAACCGATGATATGAGGGCCCGGCGTACCGGGGGGGTGCTCATATCCAGTTGCCAAAAACCCTGCTGCCATAGAATAAGCGCCGAAGGCAGAGTCATGAATGCCAGGGATACGGTGGCCGCATGCACGGGATGTACATCCCGCAGGTATTCACTAACCATGTTTACATTGATGCCATAAAGAAAAGTGGCCAGCAATATCAGCAGGGTATAACCGAAATTATCCAGACTGATCTGTTTTTCCCCGGCAAGTGAAGGATACACGGTTAGCAATACCAGCCCCATAAAACCGGTGATCACGCCCGTGAGTTTTGCGGAACTGATCCGCTGCCGGAAAAACAGGATCCCGATAACGGCCACGCAGATCGGGGTGAGCGAATTCAGGATTCCGGCCAGCGACGCATCCAGGCGGGTGATGGCCGCGGCGAATAAAAAAGCAGGCAACAGGTTACCGAATACGGCGCTAAGGACAACCAGCCCGGTTTTTGGCCCTGGTATTTTCCTGAAATGAAACAAAGCGAATGGTACAAAGACCAGTCCTGCCGAAAAGATACGCAATGCGGCTATCTGCAGGGGAGGAAGGGCCGTGCTGTCCTTCATCAGTTTGAAGGAACTGCCCCAGATGATGCAAAGAATAATAAACAGGGTCCAGCTGATAAATCGGTTACTCATATCCCGGCGCTTATGGAGGCGCAAAGTTGCTGAAATAAAGGCAGCAGGTTGTAAATATTTTGACGGGCGAGCTACCCTTAATGTTAAATTGCGTTACAATATGACCGTATGGTACCTGTCAGACTGAACCAAATAAGCACCCGTGCGCCGGAAGATGCGGATAAAAAGAAATTGAAGGAAATAACCGCGCAGCTCGTCGAGGAACTGGATGAACTGCAGAACTTGCTGTTTGCCGAAAATAAACATTCGGTACTGGTGGTGATCCAGGGTATGGATGGGAGCGGCAAGGATGGGCTTATCCGGAATGTGCTGGGCAATATGAACCCGCAGGGAGTGACGGTTAAATCCTACAAAGCGCCCACCCCGGAAGAATTATCCCATGATTTTCTCTGGAGGATCCACCACCATGCGCCGGGCAAAGGCATGATACAGGTATTCAACCGTTCTCATTATGAAGATATACTGGTCACCCGTGTGCATAAATGGTGCGATGACCCCACGGCGCGGAAGCGGATGAAAGCCATCAATGACTTTGAACAATTACTGCAGGAACACAATAACACACATATCCTGAAATTCTACCTGCATGTATCGCCGGAGGAACAGCATGAACGGCTGGCAGAACGCATGAAGGATCCGGCCAAGATGTGGAAATACAATGAAAAGGATTTTGAAGAGGCCCGGCTGTGGGACATTTATATGCAGGTGTACGAGGATTGTTTCAATAATTGTTGTTATCCCCCCTGGACCATCGTACCGGCCGATCAGAACTGGTACAAGGAATATATTGTCGCTACCGCACTGCATGGCCTGCTGAAAAGCCTGAATATGCAGTTCCCCGGACTAAAAAAATAGTTTATTACATTTACAGACCATTCGTCTCTTTGCGGTTACAACGATTATTTTAATCACGCTAAATAAGAATACTATGGGAATGCTTAAAGAATTCAGGGACTTTGCCATGAAGGGTAATATCGTCGACCTGGCCGTTGCGGTAGTGATCGGCGGAGCCTTCGGAAAGATCATCACGGCGTTTAACGAAAGTGTCATTAGTCCCATCATCGCCCTGATCATGGGAAAGGGGGGCATGTCGGAACTCAGTGTAACGGCCGGGAAAACGGTTTTTCCGGTGGGACTCTTTATCCAGGCGGTCATTGATTTTATCCTGGTCGCTTTTGTTTTATTCCTGTTTATCAAGGCGATGAATGCCATGAAAAAGAAAAAGGAGGAGGCCCCGGCGGCCACACCTGAAGATATCCAGCTGCTGCGCGAAATCCGGGATGCGCTTAAAAAATAAGAAGCCCGAACAACGTCATTGGCATATGGCTTTTCACTTACTTTTGTAAGGTCCTGTGGCTGCCCTGGTAATCGCAGGACTTTATTTTTCGTAATTAACCCGACAACGTGCAGCATTCATCCTACCAGATCAAATTACCCCAGTTTGAAGGTCCGTTCGACCTGTTGTTGTTCTTTATCGAAAGAGACGAACTGGATATTTACAACATTCCGATTACCCGGATCACCAACGAGTTCCTGGATTACATTCACAAAAGTGAAGAACTGAACATCGAGCTGAGCAGCGAGTTCATTCTTTTCATTTCCACGCTTATGCGGATCAAAGCGAAAATGCTCCTGCCCCGCAAGGAACTGGATGCCGACGGAAACGAGATCGATCCCCGGCAGGAACTGGTGAACAAGATCCTGGAGTATAAACGGTTTAAAGAGGCCTCGGCACAGATGGCGGAGATGGAAGCCCTGCGCATGCTGATGGTGAAACGCGGAAATATTGAAAAGGAACTGGCACAGATCGGCGAGGAAGACAGCGAAGGCACCGAAATTCAGCATATCACCCTGTTTAAGCTGATGCGGGCTTTTGAAAGGGCCATGCAGAAATACAGCGACCGGATGAATAAACCGGTGCATACGGTGGTGCAGTATCATTACACGATGGAAGGGAGCCGCGACCGGATGCTGAACATGGCCCGCGAGGAAAGAACGCTCTCATTTGAGCGGATCTTTGAAAACGCGGAAAACCGGGTGCATGCCATTTTCCTGTTTCTTTCCCTGCTGGAACTGGTGCAACAGAAATTCCTCAAGATCATCACCGGTGAGGGCAGGAATAATTTTATCATTGAATATAACGAGCCGGAAAACCGGCTGGCCGAACTGGAAGACACCCATCAACCACAATAAAACCAAATTGTAAAACATGAAACGTTCAGCAACAGCCAACTGGAAAGGTTCCGGTAAGGAAGGCAGCGGCAAACTGCTTACACAGTCCGGTGTAATCAAGAATAAAAACTATGACTACAGGAGCCGTTTTGAAGACGGTGCTTTCACCAATCCCGAAGAACTGATCGCCGCGGCCCATGCCGGTTGTTTTTCCATGAAACTCAGTTTTGTACTGGGCGCCGCCGGGTTCACCCCCAACCGGATTGAAACCAAGTGTACCGTCACCCTCGAAGGCGGTGTTATCACCGGGAGCCACCTGGAAGTGAGGGCCAAGGTTCCCAAACTGAAAGCAAAGGATTTTCCGCAATATGCGGAAGAGGCCAAGGCCAATTGCCCGGTCAGCAAGTCGCTGAACACCAGTATTACCATGGAAGCGCAACTCGTGAAGAGTTTCAAGGCCGCCACTGTTTAAAAACTTCCGATTGAAGGGCTGTCCCGTTACGCGGGACGGCTTTTTTATTTCCGGGAGTACCGGGTTTCATGCAGCATAACCGGTAATCACCGACTCATTAATTATTATCAGAATAGCATACATTTAACAGAGGGTATTCAATTTAAAGTCATGAAAAAAATACTTGTCGCAATCATCACGCTGCTGGTCATCAATGAATTGCAAGCCCAGAGTCTCGGGGCCGGTGTAGGTAACAGTCAACCCCCGAGCCGGAGAATGGAAGTGTACAGCTGGGCCACAAGACCGGATGAGGATGAAACAAATCTCCAGAAACGATTTATCGACCAGGAGTGGACCAACGGGCTCGTCAGGTTCAAAAGCGGGCGACCTGAATTGCACGTACCCCTGCTATTTGATGTGCATAATGATATGCTGTACTTTCTACAGGACAGCGTGATCATGGAATTCGTGGACAGTGTATCGGAAGTGCATTTTTACACCCGTTTCAATAAAGACACGGTCCATTTGCTCTACAAGCGGTTCTATCCTCCCATTCAGGCCAATACTTCCGCAACCTTTTACCAGGTTTTGCTGGATGCGAAAATTTCCCTGCTAAAATGCAGTTCCAAGAGCATCCTGCTGTTCAAGGATCCGGGTATCCCGGAAGAAAAAAGAAAGGACCAGGGATTTGTCTATTTTGCCCACCTTCCCGGAAACAGGATCGTTCCGGTGGCGCCGGATGCGGGGCTGCTGGCAGAACGATTGCCGGAGTATGCGGAACAATTAAGCAGCATCATAAAAAATGAAAAGATCAAGCCGAAAGACGAAGCCCGGCTGATCCAGTTATTCATTCACCTGAATAATGCCTTCCAATAGTATTTATGTGTAAATCCAGAGCAGCAAAGGGCGGGAAGAGCCGTTAATGATCTTTTTCAGCTTTTCCAGGAATACCGGCGCTACCGTGGGACATCCGAGGCTCTGGCAGATCTCTGTGGGAACAGGCGATTCCGGAACACAACTGTGCCCGTGCAACACCACTGTTCTTTCATACGCATTATTGTTGGTGCTGTCGAGGCCGAATAACTTATAGGAGTATCCAAACATGCCTGTATAGGGTTTCCCGATTTTATATCTTCCCAGGGATGTTAATCCGCTGCCGACCACATTGCTGAACCGCGGACCGGGTTCGATCGAATATTCATAACCGCCTCCGTGCGCTACCGGCGCTGCTGCGATCACGCTGTCGTTTACGAGGTCGTAAATGAAAAACCGGTTCTGCCCGGAAGGCAGGCTCATATCGATAAGAAAGGCGATGTTATTATTGAATCCCTTTTGCTTAACATACAATTTGGCAGCGGACGCCTTATCCTGCATTTTGTCTTCCACGGAACTTCCTTCGGGCGACGTTTTCTTGTTTTTCGGACCGGCGGCGGAAGGGGCTTTTTTTACAGGGGTGATTCCCGGAAACCAGGATACGGATACCAGGGTTACCGGGAGTAGAAGCAGGAGACGGGACAGTTTCTTCATTTTACAGGGTTAGCGCTCGTTTGAGATGATATAAAGACGGGAATTCATACCCCGGTATGAGGGATCAAATGTTAAAATTTAGCAAACTCAGAACCGCCAGCCCAGGTATACCTGTAACACATTGTTTCTCACCAGGTCTTTAGGTATAAAGTTGGGGCCCGTTCCGCCCCCGGATATCTCTTTTTTAAGATTATGAAGGCTGATATTCACCCGGCTGCCAATAAAAAACCCGCTTACGGGGGATACCTCGAGCCCCCCCACCACTCCATAATCGAACCGTTTCAGGTAATCAAAAAGACTGTTTTCGCCGCCCCCGTTGCCGGTACTGTCGGCCCCGGCATTCAGCAAAAAGGCGGCCTGACCGCCGATATGGGCTTCAAATTTTTTTGTGAACCTCAAAACGATAAGTTGGGGTAACAAGAGATAATCGAGTGTAACATGTCCGTTCGCGGTGCCGGTCCGGTAATCATATCCCTGCCGGGAGAGCATGATCTCGGATCTGAATCCCAGGAGTTTCTTTTGTTTGGGCGACAGGTAGGCGCCGATCATGTAACCGGTCAGGTTGCTGGTTTGCAGATCGGCCGTATTGCTGATATTGGAAAAATTAAGACCCGCTTTCACCGCCACCGTGAACTGCGCGTGTAACAGTGCCGGGGTCGCCAGCAACAGGATAAGGATGATTTTCCGCATCGGAATTGTTTGAGAAAAGATACGAAGAATCGGGTTGAGGTAATTGAAACACAGTACAGTTCAGTATCCTTAATTCTTCATTTTTAACTGCCCCAGGCAATTGCCATACAATGCGTCTCCAAAATAGCAGATGGGCTGTCCGGGTCCCGGCGGATTTTTATTGATGCCTGTGCCGGTCGCCGAACTGCACATTTTGCCGGCCAGCGTCGTGATCGGCACCTGGTAAAAAAATACGGAGTCGGGAGTTTCCACCATGGCCCAGTCGCAATAAGGATTGGTGGCCACGATACAGTTCAAATCCCCGCTTTGCTTATTGCCCTTCGTACCGATACGCCCGTCAATGGTATAGGGTCGTTGCGTGATCTCGGTCCCGTTATACGAAAAGATACGGACCCTTGTCCGGCTCGCGTTTACCGTCAGGACCGGCGCGTTATTCGCGTCGCCATGATGACGCGCATTGACCCCGTGGGAGAGTTCGTGTGCGACGATCACGCTGATCAATTCGTTTTTTGACCAGGGTAGCGGCCTGTTCTGCGCACGCGCCTCTCTTTCCCAAACCTGGTAATACAAATCGATACTGGCCATATAAACGGCGAGTTTGGTTACCACTTTAGGGATACCGGGTCCGCCATACGCTTTGGCCGGGTCTCCCTCGGGAATCACTTCTTTTTTTATTTTCAGCACATACTGGTCATAGAGATGCGCGGTGGCAGCATTTTTATTTAATCTCCTGTTCGCGCCAATTTCGGGTTCATCAAAGCGGATCACACTGAATCCCGTGGCGCTTTCAAACAAAGTGAAACCTCCCGAAAATTCATTTAGCTCCGCCCTTTTTCCGGCCACACCCAATTCCTTTTTACGGGGATCCAGCCGGCGGAATATTCCCTGGGACATGACACCCCGGTATTCTTCATAGGCGCTTAATCCGTCCCCGTCATTACCGTTGCCCGGCGACGACTCATCATCATCCGAATCGCCCGGGTTGTTATTAGCCGTCAGCCAGGCGATTCCGATATTGGAATTCGGGGGGCGTTTCGGTATCCGTATCTGCGTTTCTCCGCCCGAAATCAGCAAATGCCCTTCGATCCGGCTGTTATCATTGAGAATTCCAGTTACAGTAAGGGTAGTAAATCCTCCTCCGTCAAATGACCCGATCGTCGCTTCACCGCTGATCCCGTTATTGCATTTTACCGAAGCGATTTGAAAATTCTCGCCGGGAAAAACACTGGCTCCCGGGAGAAAACGCAGATCGGGGAGTGTGGTTAATGGAACAAGCGGGGCATTGAGGGTAATGCCCGGTTCCTTCGATGTATTGGAAAGTCGGAGTTCAAAGGATCTCACTTTCAAAGTAGGGGGTCGCCCGTTCTTTCCATTCAGTTTCATGGTGATTTTCATGCTGTTTCCTGTCGTCATTTCATTCCGGCCCGGCTCGGGCAACCAGTTATCATAATTGTCGGGAATGACGATCAGTTCATGTTCGCTCATTGAACGTTCCAGGCTCCAGGTAGTGGTTTTGACCACCGTTCCGGTGCCTCCGGGAAGATCCACGGTTTCAGTCTTGGTCCCCGCTAAAAGATTTTTGCTGGCGCCTAATGGCTGATCAAGAATTTCAATATCCGTGAATTCCGGGCCGTAGGTTTCCGTTCTCCCGTTGTCAAGCAGGTAAGTAGTTGTACCGCTGCAGGCCGGCCCGATGGCGTTGATATGATATACATTATCGGTTTCATCCACCACCACTTCGTGCAGCTCGGTCTGGCCGCTTCCCGAACAGTCGGTGATTGTAACTTTAATTCCATTGATGATCTCTTCGCCATGATAAGTCACGCTGCCCCGGCCCTTGTCATCGGTAAAATCAAGATCGGGGGTATCATCGTCCCGCCAAAGGGTGGGCAGCGCATCCACAAATGTGGCGGTCACATGCCGCTCGCTAAACCCGGTGATACCTTTGTATTTCACATTCAATGTGAGGGTACCCGTCCATCGACTCTCCCTTCCCGTAACGGATGAAAAACTGGATTCCTTTATTGGCAGCTGGCTACCCGGCGAAACGACCAGTATCACAACAAAAAGGGGAATAACTGAATGTTTTTTCATTGCAATAATGATTGGTAAATGTTGCTGGAGTCCGGGATAAAGAAAAGTGCCGGGGTAAAAAGGCCATGCGATAAGACGAATTCCTGTTGTGAAATTACAGAGGTTACATATTCTTTCAATAACAACCGACTGAAAGTTGCATTGTTAAATTAAGGCATAAAAAAACCGGCACAAAGACCGGTTCAAAAAATCAGTTGGGGTTCTTTCAACGTTGCACTACGGATACTTTCATCATCTGCCTGACCGTTTCGGCGATCGCCTGGGCGTCATACCCGCATTCCCGGTGCAGTTCTTTGGGGGTGCCGTGTTCCACCAGCCGGTCGGGAATACCCAGGATACGCACCTCGTTCTTATACCCGTGTTCGGCCATGAATTCGAGTATCGCTGAACCGAACCCGCCTTTCACCGTACCGTCTTCTACCGTCACCAGTTTTTCATATTGCCGGCAGGCTTCATGCAACAGTACTTCATCCAGGGGCTTGGCGAATCGCATATCGTAGTGTCCGGGCCGGATCCCGTCATTTTTAAGCTCGCGGATCGCGGCCGCCGCGAAATTACCCGGATGCCCAAAGGAAAGAATGGCGATATCCTGCCCGTCTCTCAGCTTTCTCCCCTTGCCGATTTCAATTTCTGTCATTTCGGTCCTCCATTCCGGCATCACGCCTTCCCCGCGGGGATAGCGGATCACAAAGGGAAGTTTTGTTGTTTCCAGTTGCGCCGTGTACATCAGGTTCCGCAACTCGCTTTCGTTCATCGGGGCGCTGATGATCATATGGGGGATGCAACGGAAATAGGCGATATCGTAACAACCGTGATGCGTCGGTCCGTCATCACCCACCACACCGGCCCTGTCGAGACAGAAGATCACCGGCAGTTTCTGGATGGCGACATCATGCACCACCGAGTCATAAGCACGTTGCATAAAAGAGGAATAAACATTGCAGAACACTTTCATACCCTGCGTGGCCATACCGGCGCTGACGGTAACGGCATGTTGCTCGGCAATCCCGACATCAAAGGCCCGGTCAGGCATTTTTTCCATCATGAATTTCAGGGAGGAGCCCGATGGCATGGCGGGAGTAATGCCGAATATTTTATCGTTCTTTTCCGCGAGTTCAATAATCGTATGCCCGAATACGTCCTGGTATTTGGGAGGCTGGGGCAGGTCGAATTTCTTTTTCTGGATTTCCCCGGTTATTTTATCGAAAAGTCCGGGCGCGTGCCACTTGGTCTGGTCCTTTTCCGCCAGGGCGTATCCCTTTCCTTTAGTGGTGATGATATGCAGGATCTTGGGACCGGGTATGTTCCGCAGGTCTTTAAGAGTGTCCACCAGTTTGGCTACATTATGACCGTCGATAGGTCCGAAATAACGAAGCTTGAGCGCTTCAAAAAGATTGGCGCTGCTGCTCACCATCCCCTTCAGTCCTTCCGCCATTTTATGCGCCATGGCGCGGGTAAAATTCCGGCCCACGGGTAATTTGCCCATCAGCTTCCACACATCATCCTTCATTTTGTTGTAGGTGGGGGAGGTGGTGATATCGGTGAGGTATTCCTTCAAAGCTCCCACATTGGGATCGATGCCCATGCAGTTATCGTTTAGGATGATCAGCATGTCAGTGTCCGATACGCCGGCATGATTCATCCCTTCAAAGGCGAGCCCGGCCGTCATGGCCCCGTCGCCGATCACCGCCACCACTTTCCGGTCCTGTTCGCCTTTGTATTTCGCTGCCATGGCCATTCCCAGCGCCGCAGAGATGGAAGTGGAGGAATGCCCCACCCCGAAGGTATCGTATTCGCTTTCGCTTCTCTTGGGAAATCCGCTCAGTCCCCTGTACTTCCGGTTAGTGTGGAAATTGTCCCGCCGGCCGGTCAGGATCTTGTGGCCATATGCCTGGTGGCCCACATCCCATACCAGTTGATCATATGGTGTGTTGTACACATAATGGAGGGCGGTGGTCAGTTCCACAACGCCCAGGCTGGCGCCGAAATGTCCGCCGTGAACGCTCACTACGTCAATGATATACTGACGCAATTCATCGCAAACCTGGTGGAGTTTTTCACGGGGTAACTTCTTTAAATCGGCAGGAGAATCGATCGTCCGTAACAGCGGACCCGGCAGTATATCCATGTAGCGGTTTTAAGCTTTGTAAAAATAATGGTTTCCGTCCACCCATTTTTGCCAAAGATTGTTTAACAATCCCTGCCCCGGAATGTTCTGTATTGCAACGAATAACCACCTGGGGGAGGCAATTTCGGGACCCATTTGTAAAACTAATCCGCCACTGGTATATTTACAGGGCCTGCCAGAAAAGGGTTTTGGCTAGTTTTGGTCATGCCGATTACAAAAAAGTGGGTGAAATACTGGCTCTTCCAGTTGATCGGGTGGGGAAGTTTCGCCCTGATCAATATCTTTTTTGCCTTTTCATTCGACAAACTGAGCCCTGATTATTTCCGCCGCCTGGCCGTTTTCCTCCTCATAGGGGTCGCCTTTTCCCATATCATGCGGGAACTGATCATCCGGTTCAGCATTCTTCAGAAGAACCTGAAAAAGCAGGTAATCATTTTCTTATTGCTGACCCTCGTGATGGCGCTCGCGGCTTCTTATCTCCGGCTCGAAACGGTTTCCCGTACAGGGTTGCTGAGCGAAGATGAAAAAGCGCTGCTGGCGGCTCCGCCTGTCAGTTACTGGATGAGCAAACTTGTGCTGGTGCTGAGCAGCGGATTCTCTTTTTTCATTCTCTTCTTTATCTGGAACCTGATCTATTTCATGTATCATTACGTAACCAAGAGCCGCAAGCAGCAACTCGACACCCTGCGGCTTGAGGCGCTGGTGAAGGAACTGGAACTGCAAACCATCAAGGCGCATATCAATCCGCATTTCATTTTCAACTCGCTCAACAGCATTCGCGCCCTGGTGGATGAAAATCCGCAACGGGCCCGTAAGGCCGTCACCGAACTGAGTAATATCCTGCGGAGCAGCATGCAGTCGGAGAAAATGGAGAATGTGACACTCGAAAAAGAACTTAACATCGTAAAGGATTACCTGGCGCTGGAGAATATGCGTTTCGAGGACCGGCTGAAAGTGGAGTACCACATCGATGAAGACACCCTGGACCAGCCCGTACCGCCCATGATGCTGCAGACGCTGGTGGAGAATGCCATCAAGCACGGGATCAGCAAACAGATTAACGGCGGACTGGTAAAGGTCATTTCCGACTTCAGGGACAATTACCACGAACTGGTGGTGCAGAACACCGGACAACTGAACGGGAAAATGAACGCGGAAGGTTTCGGATTGTCCAGTACTACCAACCGGCTGAATCTGCTTTATGGCGATAAAGCCAAGTTCGACATCCGCCAGATCAATGGCTCACTGGTGGAGGCCCGTGTATTGATCCCGGTAGAGAAGGAATAAGCCCTGCCGCCGTTACCGGTCCGCATTATTAACTTTTTCATGACAGCCGGGTAGTGCAAATTTAGACCGCCTGTTTTTAGAGGATAACCATACATCAAATAACAAAACATGAAAGCAATCATCATTGATGACGAAAGACTCGCCAGGGCCGAATTGAAAAAGCTCCTGCAGGATTACCCGGAAGTGGAAGTGGTGGATGAGGCGGCCAATGCCGAAGAGGGGATCGCGAAGATCGAAAGCCAGCAACCCGACCTGATCTTTCTCGATATCCAAATGCCGGGCAAAACCGGTTTTGACATGCTCTCGCAGCTGGAAAAAGCGCCGCATGTCATTTTCACCACCGCCTATGATGAGTTTGCGCTGAAGGCCTTTGAGGTGAACGCGCTGGATTACCTGCTCAAACCCATTGAACCGAAAAGACTGGCGGATGCCGTCCAGAAACTGAGTGCGGGTGAGTCGCGCGAGCCGCGCGCGGAGCCGGGCTCAATGAATAACAGCCTGCTCACGGAGAATGACCAGGTATTTGTAAAAGACGGGGAGCGCTGCTGGTTTGTAAAACTGAGCGATATCCGTTTGTTTGAAAGCGTGGGCAACTACGCCAAAGTGTTCTTCGGTCCCAATAAACCGCTGATCCTGAAATCGCTCAACGCGCTGGAGGAGAGACTGGATGAAAAAACTTTTTTCCGCGCCAACCGCAAACACATTGTTAATCTTCGCATGATCGAGAAGATCGAACCCTATTTCAACGGGGGTTTGCTGCTGGAACTGAAAGGTGGCGAGAAAATTGAAGTAAGCAGGAGACAAACGGTGAAATTTAAGGAGATGATGAGCCTCTGAAATAGAAGAACAGCAGGGTGAAGAATGAAGAATTTTGAAGGGGATGGTAGGCTGCAATCATTTTTCCCTGTTTGCCGACAGGCAGGCTTGTTCAATTTATTCGATATTCATTAATTATCATACCTGAATGAAAAAAACATTTCTCCTGGGGTTGTTGGTAACGGCAACCTCTTTTTTATGGGCGCAACAGGCGGCCGATATTATCCATGTGAAGGAAGCGGAGCGCATCATCAATGTCCTTGCTTCGGATGAGATGCGGGGCCGGAGAGTGTTTTCCCCGGAAATCGACAGGGCTGCTGATTTTATAGCCGCGGAGTTCCGTGCCGCAGGTCTGCAGACGATGGATAAGAACCCGGGTTTCCGGCAGGAGTTTTCCCTGGTCCGACCCAAACTGATCAGCGCCACCGCCACACTTGACGGGGAGGATATTGACAGCAAAAGCATCCTGGTAGTAACTACACAGCCGCACTTAAAGATCGATCCCTCCTCAGGTTTCGGGGTGGGTTATGTAAAACCGGGGGCTAACCTGCAGGCGGAGGCCAGGAAATTCATTCGCGGCAACAGGAACATGGTGGTTTGGGTAGACAAAAGTTTTGCCGGCAGTTTCGGAAACCTTGCCAGGCTGCGGTCAACACAGTTCAAGACCAATTCCACCGTCGCCTTTGTACTGACAGAGAAAAATCCCGTTTCCTATACCATCGAAGCGACGCATGAGATTACCGAACAAAAGATGGCCAACGTGGTGGCGGTTCTTCCCGGTAAAAGCAAAAAGGACGAATTCGTTATTTTCTCAGGACACTATGATCATATCGGTGTGGGCCGCCCGGTAGACGGAGATTCCATTTACAACGGGGCCAACGACGATGCGGCCGGGATCACCGCCGTTATCCTGCTGGCGCGGTATTTCAAGGCGCTGGGCAACAATGAAAGGACTCTCCTATTTGCGGCATTCACCGCTGAAGAGGCGGGAGGCTACGGTTCACAATATTTTTCCCGGCAGTTGAATCCGGAAAAGGTGATGGCTATGTTCAATATCGAAATGATCGGCACCGAAAGTAAATGGGGGAAGAACTCGGCCTATATCACGGGATATGAAAAAACCGATATGGGGAGGATACTGGAAAAGGACCTGGCTGGAACGGGTTTTACTTTTTATCCGGACCCTTATCCCGCGCAGCAATTGTTTTACCGGTCCGACAATGCCACCCTGGCCCGGCTGGGCGTACCTGCCCATACCATTTCGACATCCAAGATGGATGTGGAGCCGTTCTATCACAAACCGGGGGATGAAGTAAAAACGTTAGACCTGGAGAATATGGCTATGATCATCCGGGCGATCGGGATGAGTTCGAAAAGTATTGTGGCGGGGAAGGAAACCCCTTCAAGGGTTAACGTGGAAGAACTGCGCTAGATACGTACCGGCACGCTGTGCACCGCGTCACTCATTTCCTTAATCAGCGAGGAATCTTTTTCAATGGCATTGCCCACTACGATCACATCCGCCCCGGCCTTGCAATTGAGGTATGCTTTTTCCGGGTGGATGATGCCGCCGCCCACGATGAGGGGAGCTTCGATGGAATCGGCCACCGATTTGATCATACTTTCGGTGATGGGTCTTTTCGCCCCGCTGCCCGCATCCATATAGATCAGTTTCATCCCCAGCATTTCACCGGCCATCGCCGTACACATGGCGATCTCATTTTTGTCGGCCGGCACCGGTGCCGCGTTGCTGATATAGGAAACGGTGGTGGGGGCTCCGCCGTCGATCACGATATAACCCGTGGGCATTATCTCCAGTCCGCTTTGCCGTACAAAAGGGGCTGATACCACATGCTGGCCGATCAGGAGTTCAGGATTCCGGCCCGAGATCAGCGAAAGATAAAGCAGGGCATCGGCATATTTGCTCACCTGGGTTGGGCTACCGGGAAAAAGGATGACCGGGATGTCCGTATTCTGCTTGATATGCTGAACGCATTCATCGAGATGGTTGGATATCACCAGGCTGCCACCGACCAGCAGGTAATCCACTTTTGCCGCCGCCGTGAGTTCGATCAGTTCGTCAAGAACGGATGTGTTCACCTTGTCCGGATCGATCAGTACCGCGAAAGACTTACGGCCCTGCCGCTTTCTTTCACTCAGTTCCGTGTATATGGCTGACTTCATCCGGTAATGGTTGGTTATTGCAAAAATGCAAAAAACTTCCCGTATTCCCCACTCGGTTGGCAAATACGGCTGAGCATAAAAGAGAAAGGGTTCCTGGTTTTCGTTATATATCCGGATCCGGTTAGGTCCCATCGGTATAAGAGTTGGATTCATATATCCTATTTCAGCATTCGCACATAACCTGTCGCCTCCCAATCTTGTACTGCTCAGGTGGATCGCTTCGTTTATTACGTTCATCACCGGTAAACGGGCTAATTAAAACAAACGGGTGCATAAGCCTGTTTGTATTATACGGAGCAATCACTCATAAATATGTACTCACGTCCCGTCTAAACGAAGAACCGGTTCATTTCAGGATCAGTTCCCCGGTTCCGCTATTATGATTTATTGTAATGCTTTACAGGCAAGACTTTCGGGGATTGTTATAACTGAAACACCTGTAAAATCAATACTTTCGGCGATTGATAACGTAAAAACCCTTGCCAGTTCCCGCTTTCAGGTGAGGACCCGAAAACGGGTAATTTTTTTACTATACTGCTATTAATTTTCCAAAAAATTTTTACCCGATAACCCGTTTCGGGTTGTGCAGAAATGACGTGATGCAGTCCTGTATTGCATCAGGGGTTTTTGATGGTTCCTTATCCACAGAATGTGAATATCTCAGGCTATGAATTACAGATACTTAAAAATATTTTCGTCGAGGACGTTAACAGTTATTTAACCCGCCAAATTCATTTTTAGTTATGGCTACCAAAACGAAAGCTTCCGCCAGGGGCGGTCTGCAGTTTTTTCGTCGCTTTACCCGGGACGACGTGAATGTTTTCGACATGTTCGAGTATGATTACCGTACCTCTATTATCCGGAACCCCAGCGGGGAAGTGGTGTTTGAAATGAACAATGTGGAAGTGCCCAAACAGTGGAGCCAGATCGCTACGGATATCCTGGCACAGAAATATTTCCGCAAGGCCGGTGTACCCCAGCCCGACGGAAGCCTGGGAAGGGAAACCTCCGCCAAACAGGTGGCTCATCGCATGGCCAATTGCTGGAGGGCATGGGGTGAACGCTACGGTTATTTTGCCTCTGAAAAAGACGCACAGGTATTCTACGAGGAGCTGGTTTATTCCATCCTGAACCAAATGTGCGTACCCAACTCCCCGCAGTGGTTCAATACCGGTTTGCATGAAAGTTATGGCATCACCGGTAAGCCGCAGGGCCACTACTATGTGGACCAGGTGGACGGGAAACTGAAAAAATCGGAAAATGCCTACGAACGCCCGCAACCGCATGCCTGCTTTATCCTGAGTGTGGAGGACGACCTGGTGAACGAGGGCGGTATCATGGATCTATGGGTGCGGGAGGCCCGGATATTCAAATATGGTTCGGGTGTGGGCACCAATTATTCCAACCTGCGTGGGGAAGGGGAGAAACTAAGTGGTGGAGGAAGTTCCTCCGGGTTGATGAGTTTTTTGAAAATTGGTGACCGGGCCGCCGGTGCCATCAAATCGGGAGGCACCACCCGCCGCGCGGCGAAGATGGTTTGTCTCGACCTGGATCACCCCGAGATCGTTGAGTTCATCAACTGGAAAGTGGAAGAAGAGAAAAAAGTGGGCGCGCTGATCGCCGCCGGTTACTCTTCCGGTTACGAAGATGAGGCATACCGTACCGTGAGCGGTCAGAACTCCAACAACTCCATACGGATACCCAATGCATTCTTTGAGAAACTTGAAAACGATGAGGAATGGGAACTGAGGGGCCGAATGGACGGCCGGGTGATGAAGAAGGTACCCGCCCGCGAGCTCTGGAACCAGATCGCCTATGCGGCCTGGCGTTGCGCCGACCCCGGCACCCAGTACAATACGACGATCAATGAGTGGCACACCTGCCCTGAGGGTGGTGAGATCCGCGCCTCCAATCCCTGTTCGGAGTATATGTTCCTGGATAATACGGCCTGCAACCTCGCTTCGGCCAACCTGATGAAATTCTTTGACCCGGAAAAGAACGTCTTTGATGTGGAAGGGTATGAGTACAATTGCCGGTTGTGGACCGTGGTGCTTGAGATCTCCGTGCTGATGGCGCAGTTCCCTTCCAAAGAGGTCGCCCAGCTGAGTTATGAATACCGCACCCTGGGATTGGGTTACGCCAACCTCGGCACCCTGCTGATGGTAAGCGGTATTCCTTACGATAGTGAAGACGCCCGGGGAATTGCCGGGGCCATCACCGCGATCATGACCGGCACTGCTTACAAGACATCCGCCGAAATGGCGCGAGTGCTGGGTTCATTCCCCCGGTATGAAGAGAATAAAACGCATATGATGCGCGTAATGCGCAATCACCGCCTCGCGGCCTATGATGCCGATGAATATGAAGGACTGAGCCTGAAACCCCAGGGCATTCACGCGAAGTATTGTCCCGATTATTTGCTGAAAGCCGCCTGCAAGGCATGGGACGACGCGGTGGAAATGGGAGAGAAGTACGGATACCGCAACGCGCAGGCCACCGTTATCGCCCCCACCGGTACTATTGGCCTGGTGATGGATTGCGACACTACCGGAGTGGAACCGGATTTTGCTCTCGTGAAATTTAAGAAGCTCAGCGGCGGCGGTTATTTCAAGATCATCAACCAGTCGGTACCCCTGGCATTGAAGAACCTGGGTTACACCGAAGCCGAAGCGGAAAAGATTATCAAGTATGCTACCGGTACCGCATCCTTTGCCGGCGCACCCTATATCAATCACCAGTCGCTGAGTGAAAAAGGGTTTATTGCAGAAGAGATTAAAAAGCTGGATGCCGCCGCCCTGACGGCCTTTGAGATCGGATTTGTATTCAATAAATACACGCTGGGTGAAGAATGCCTGCAACGGCTTGGCTTCACACCCGCGGAGTACAATGATTTGGAATGGAGCCTCCTGGAAGCGCTTGGGTTTACCGAAGAGCAGATCGCAGCCGCCAATGATTATGTATGCGGCACGATGATGCTTGAAGGGGCCCCGGGGCTGAAAGAAGAACACCTGCCCGTTTTTGACTGTGCCAATAAATGCGGACCCCGTGGCGAACGGTATATCCACGCCCACGGGCATATCCGCATGATGGGAGCCGTTCAACCCTTTATCAGCGGCGCCATCTCGAAGACGATCAACCTGCCTCATGAAGCCAGAGTGGAAGAGATCGCGGAAGCGTATCACCTGAGCTGGAAACTCGGTTTGAAGGCCAATGCGCTCTACCGGGATGGATCAAAGCTCTCGCAGCCGCTGAGCAACAAGTCGGATAAGAAGAAGAAAACAGACGACAGTCAGCAGCCGGCAGCTGGCAGTCTTCAGCCGGCAGCCAACAGTACCGAGCCCGCAGATAATGGCAGCAATATTGTCGACCTGGGTAAATTAACGGTTGAAGAGCTGTTGGAGGAAGTGCAAAAGAGGGTGCAGGCCTCGCCGGATACCAAACTGAAAAGAAAACTGGCCAGCATCGTGGAAAGAAGGGCCCTGCCCGCCAAACGCCGCGGGTTTACGCAGAAAGCGAAGATCAACGGCCAGGCCATCTTCCTCCGCACCGGCGAGTACGGCGACGGAACACTGGGCGAGATCTTTATCGACATGGCTAAGGAGGGCGCCACCATGCGCAGCATGATGAACTGCTTCGCCATCTCCATTTCGATCGGTTTGCAGTACGGCGTGCCGCTGGAGGAGTTCGTTGATAAATTCGCTTTTACCCGCTTTGATCCATCCGGTTTCGTGGAGCACCCGAATATCAAGTCCACCACTTCCATCGTCGATTTTATTTTCCGTGTATTGGGATATGAGTACCTCGGGCGCACCGATCTCGTGCATGTGTTGGACAAACCCGAAGTGATGAACACCGGCGCGGATGAATGGGATGATGTGCCATCCAACCCGCTGGAGTATGTGGAGCCGGAGAAATCAAGTGTACGGGTACTTCCCGCTTCGGGCGGCGTGGCCCCCCAGCCGGTGAAAAACCAGCGGGCGTCCCAGCCGGTGAGAGCCGACAGCAGCCTGGATTCACTCAGCGCCGCTACGAAAAGTATGCAGAGCGACGCGCCGGCCTGTAACGTGTGCGGACATATCATGATGCGCAGCGGTACCTGTTACAAGTGCCTGAACTGCGGAAACCAGGGTGGTTGCAGCTGACTTGTCCGCCGGCTTGCCAGCCGCAGCAAATGCGAAGACAGGAGCTTTAGCGAAGGCGGCCGGCCCTTCTCCATGGGATGGAGAAGATAGAATAAGTATAGGACGGTCCTCTTTGTCCTGGTTCCCCCGGACATTTCGGACAGGAAAAACCAATAAGAAAGTACCCGTTAAATTCATCCCGGCTCCTGGCCGGGATGCTTATTTAGTAAAGTTCCTATGATTCAGAAGGGGCGATCCGCAAAAAGAAAAGCATATTTCTGTAGGGTTTTCTTAATCCTTATTTCAGCAGTGCCAATTATCTTCATGCCTTAATCTGCTAACTATGAAAGCCAGAGTCTTCATCGCCATGATCATCGCGATCCTGTTTTTGGAAAGCTGCAGCCGAAGCTATACGCCATATGAAGCCGCAAATAATCCCCGTGGAAGAAAATGCGGAAATATCCGCTAGACGGGTTAACTAATCCGGCTGCTGCTGCCGCCGGGGCGGGGTTCAGTTTTTCAGCAATGATCAATTGTCCCCGCCAAATACATTATTCACCGCTCCCTCCAGCATCGGGAATTTCTCCACAACAAAATTTTTTATCGTTGCGATGGCCTGCCTGGCCTGTTCTTCGGTTAACCCGGCCTCGGTCTTCAGTTTGTCGATGAGTTCCTGCATAGTTCGCAGTTTAATGGTTAATACTTAAAGTTAGGAAAACTAAAATGCCGGAAAACCTCCGGCATCATCACGAATTTGACTGATATGACCGAATTTACCTTCTTTCTTATGCTACTTTAAGCAAACTCAGCTTACTCTTGTCAAACTTCCTCCGGGCGTATTCGATATCCAGGTTAAAACTGGTTTCCTTGCTGGAGGGCAGCTCATACATGGCGTCGATCAGGATGCCTTCGCAGATGCTGCGCAGCCCGCGCGCCCCGAGCTTGTATTCCATGGCTTTCTCCACCATGAAGTCCAGCACCTCTTCTTCGATGGTCAGCTGTATCCCTTCCAGTTCAAAGAGTTTCTTGTATTGTTTCACCAGCGCATTCTTCGGCTCGGTGAGGATGGCCCGGAGAGTGGCCGCATCCAGCGGATCGAGATGGGTCACCACCGGCAGGCGGCCCAGTAGTTCCGGGATTAGCCCGAAGGCCTTCAGGTCGGTGGCGTTCACATAGCGGAGCAGGTTCTTTTTCATGTTTTCCTGCAACTCTTTGTCCACGTTGAACCCGATCGTATGAGTCTGCACGCGGCGGGCAATGATCTTGTCGATGCCGTCGAAGGCGCCACCGCAGATAAAGAGAATATTCTGTGTATTGATCTTAATTAGCTTTTGCTCGGGATGTTTTCTTCCGCCCTGCGGGGGAACAAGCACATCGGTGCCTTCCAGGAGTTTGAGCATACCCTGCTGCACACCTTCCCCGCTTACATCGCGGGTGATGGAAGGATTGTCGCCTTTGCGGGCGATCTTATCGATCTCATCGATATACACAATCCCTCTCTCGGCGGCCGCCACGTCATAATTGCAGACCTGTAATAAACGGGTAAGAATACTCTCCACATCCTCGCCCACATAACCCGCTTCGGTAAACACCGTGGCATCCACGATGGCGAATGGAACGTTGAGCATGCGGGCGATGCTCTTGGCGAGCAGGGTTTTGCCGGTACCTGTTTCGCCCACCATGATAATATTGCTTTTCTCGATCTCGATATCCTGTCCGCTGTTGGGGTCGGCGGGTCTTTGCTGCAAACGCTTATAATGATTGTAAACGGCAACGGCAAGCACTTTTTTGGCCTCTTCCTGGCCGATCGCATATTCATCCAGGAATTTCTTGATCTCGACCGGTTTTTTGACCGTCAGTTTGAAGGCCGGAGAGCCTTTCTCATCCTTTATCATCAGTTCCTGGTCGATGATCTCCCGGGCATGCTCCACGCAGTTTTCACAGATATGGCCATCCTGGCCGGCGATAAGGATCTTAACCTCGTCGCGGCTGCGGCCGCAAAATGAACAATGGAGGGGGTTTTTAGCCATGCAGTGTTTTTAACAGGACGGTTTAAAAACGGATTCGTAACAGGCAAAATTATAAAACCATCCGGGAAGGATGGTTTTTAATTTGAAAATATCACTTAATCAATTAACTGGTAACGTGTTACAGCTTTTCTATTAACTGGTCCGCAATACAGTATTCAATGGCCTCTCTGGCGTTCATCCAGTAATCGCGGTCGAAGTCCTTCATGATCTGTTCCACCGTCTTTCCGCAGTTTTTGGCCAGTATAGTGGCCCCGATCTCTTTCACCTTCCGGGTTTGCTCGGCCTGGATCTCCAGGTCGGCGCTCACTCCCTGGATATAACCGCCCAGCGAGGGCTGGTGGATCATCACCTCCCCATGCGGGTAAATATACCGTTTGCCTTTCACACCCCCGCTCAGCAGGATGCTGCCCATGGAAGCCGCCAGGCCCATGCAGATGGTACTTACCGGGCTGCCGATCATTTGCATCGTGTCGTAGATCACCATGCCGCTGGTGACCACGCCGCCGGGACTGTTGATATAGAATTTGATCTCTTCACCGGGTTTGTCGGCATCGAGCAACAGCAACTTGCTCACCACATCCTTGGCGCTTTTGTCATCCACCACGCCCCAGAGGTAGACGGCCCTTTTCTCAAAAAAATATTTTTCCAGCTTTTTGCTGAACATCATCAGGTCGCTCTTGGGCTGTTTCTCTTCTTCCTCATCGTCCATTCTGTGGTCGTATACGAATTGTTTGCGGTTCATATTTTTAATTTCTTATTTATTTTTAATATTGAACCCCTTCGGGGTTCTGTTCCAAACGTTTTTCCTTTCCCCGGGTTTCACCCGGGGCTATTGAAATATTGCCACTTCGGGGCAGACGTACGATGAAACCATTTGCTATAAAGAACTTAAACGCTTTTATTGAAACATTGACCTAAGTTCCCCTTTTAAGCCTGCCCGCCAATGTGCTAATGCAGGCGGGGGGTCAGGGAGTCTTAATCTTTCTTCTGCTTCTTCGGATTCACCAGCAACACTTCATCCACCAGCCCGTATTCCTTCGCTTCGGCGGCGGTCATCCAGTTATCCCGGTCAAAATCCTTTTCAATCTGTTCAATCGGTTTTCCGGTATGGATGTTCACCACTTCATAGAGTTCTTTTTTCAGTTTGCGGATCTCGTTCACCGTGATCTCAATATCGCTGGCCTGTCCGCCGATGGCCCCGCTGGGCTGGTGCATCATGAT
>CAYRHU010000010.1:17227-65183 GCA_964424155.1 uncultured Chitinophaga sp. | reverse complement strand
ATCGGGTTCACCGTCGGAACCGGCATCACCGTAATGGTGAACTGTACCGGCGCGCCCGTGCAGGTGACCCCGTTATTGGTGAAGGAGGCCACTACCGAGAATGTCGAAGTCAGGGGTGTGGTACCCGTATTGGTAGATGTGAATGAAGGAACATTACCTACACCGGCTGTGGGGCCCAGGCCGATCGCTTCAGAGGTTCTGCTCCAGCTGAAGGTAGCGCCCGGTGTGGGGCTGGTGAACACGATCGAGGGAACCGTTACACCGGCGCAATGGGTCTGGTTGGCAACCGGATCCACATCGGGCACCGGGTTCACCGTGATGATTTGCGTGCACTCGGCAAAATTACCGCAGGCATCGGTGGCCCTGTAGGTGCGCGTGATTGTGTAAGGTGTATTCACGCAGGCCGGGCAGTTGTTCACATCACCCTGATGGGTAACCGTAACCACGGCCGAGCAGTTATCGCTCACTCCGGTTACCTGTGTGATATCCGGGGCCGGTACCGCACCGGGTCCGCAAACCGTGATATTCGCAGGGCAGGTCAATGAAGGCGCAATATCATCCACCACCGTGATGGTATGGGAAGCATTAATGAAATTACCGGCCGCGTCTTCCACCCGGTAATACCGGGTAATGATCAGCGGGCTGGCGGGACATCCCGCGCCGCCGTTATTGGTGGTCATGCCGGGCTGGAAGGTAACCGTGGGCACCCCGCAGTTATCCGCTTCATCGGTGATGACAGCGGGATCGGGTGGCGGAACCAGGGTCTGGCAGGTATAGGTATTGCTCACATTGCTGGCCGTCGGGGCTTCGGTATCGTTGACCGTTACCGTAAACGAACAGTTCTGGGCGGGTGTTGTGGAACTGGTGACATTCACGGTTGTGGTTCCAACCGGGAATACCGATCCCGATGCCGGGGTGGCAGTCACCGTGCCGCAATCACCGGTAGAGGTAACCGAAAAGTTCACCACCGCACCGCAGGTACCCGGTGTATTGCTTACCGTGATATTGGCCGGGCAGGTGATGGTACAGGGAACGACACAGGGTGTTGCACATATTTCCAGCTGCCAGCTGTTCAATTGACCGCCATCACCACTTGCCAAATCAGAAACTGTCAGGGTCCAGGTGCCGGCCATATCTTCCCCATTGAATCCTGCAAAAGGAGCAATAGGCTGGAAGGAGCCGCTGATGGCTGGAAGGTTTCCACAAGTGCTCTCAAAAACTGCAGAAGATTGCGCTGCCGCATCATCAAATTCAACATCCAGGTTATCCCCGCTGCAACCAAAGGTTGACGCCGGTACACCTGGCCGGTCAAAAAGACTAATTATGGTTCCCTGGGGCGAAGTAAGTGTGGCAACCAGGTCTCCTACCCATGTATGTGCGATATTCAGGTTCTGCAACTTCACACCGGAAATGATTCCGCAGGTGGGAATGTTCAATGTGGAAGTTATCACAGGCGTTCCGGTATTGGAAATAGTCACAGGCACATTGGTGCTAACTGTTGTGTTACAAGTAACATTTCCAGTTGTAAAAGAGAAAACGGATGAATAAGCACCGGTGCCGCAAATGTTCACAGCTCTTGTTCTCCAATAATATGTCGTGAGATTTAACAGGCCGGCAGGCGAATAGGTGGGGTTGGTCAGGCCTGTTGCACTGGCAATGATATTCGTGAAACCGGCATCTGTGGCAACCTGCACCTCATAAGTTTCCGCTGTTGCAATAGCCCCCCAGGTTAATACAGCATTTGTCACATTTGTGGCTCCATTCGCAGGAGATATCAAACCAGGTGCAGCAGGAGCAGCGCTTTGAATGGTCAGTGAAAAATTATCACTGTAATTAAGACTGCCATCCGTTCCGCTGACGGTGATGGCATATACACCAGGTGCGGCTGCACCGGTGTTACCGATGGTCATCGTGGATGAACCTGGAGGCGTTACCGGATTCGTAGAGAAAGTAACAGTAGTTCCGGCCGGATTACCGGTCGCGCTTAATGTTACAGGCCCGCTGTATCCATCGCCAACGTTTATGGTGGCCACGGCATCTGACGGAGCACATACCGATATGGTTGTTGGAACCGCGTCTATAAAACAGGTAGGCGGCAAATCGAATGCCTCGGTGCCATCGGCCCGGCTGCCGGAACTTCCCTGTGACGCACTGAATCCCAATCCTCTTCTGGCAAATACTTCCCAGATCAAACACCTGTTAACACCCGCATTCAGGGATTGGTCAGCAGCAATAATAGCATTTCTGCCGTCAACAAATCCGGGGCTGCAGGGCTGCAGTTTTAATCCTTCCGTTACAAGATTCATGGCCGTGAGATACCCATTGGCCATTCCATATTTATCGATCAGTTTCCAGGTAAGGTCCCATATCATGCTGGCCCATACATAACCAACCCCGTGCGGAACAGCCAGTGTTTTGATATCGTCATAAGTAGTGGGATTAACCAGCATATCCGTGGAATACGGTGCCGGGCGGATACCCGGGCCGTTTGTCGGTTGGCCAAACAAATAAGTTCCAACCGGTCGCTGGGTGGTAGATACATCTGTTGGCTTCATGGTGAGCATAAGCCCGTACCAATCGCTCCATCCTTCGCCCATTTGCTCCTGGTTACCCAAACAGCCTACATTCGCCGGACCTCCGGTAAGGCGATTTGAAATTCCGTGAGCATACTCATGCGTGATCACCAGGTTGTCCAGGTCACCATCCACATCAGGGGTGGGATTCGTGCCAATATACATTTGCATCCGGGGTCGTGAACCGTCTGCTGGTGTAAAGAAGTTGGCGTTATTGGTACCGCTTCCGTCCTGCGCTTCGGCCCTTACATCATCATTACCCAATCCCCCGTTTCCATAATTGTTTACCTGGAAATTTCCGTTTGCTTCATCAAAACCGAAGCCATGCATTACATCATGGATAACATTATTCCAGAAAAATAAATTGGTAACGGCCGCGGGACGGTAGGTGCTGGGTGCCTGGGTCAGATCCAGGGGGAAAAGAAAATCCAGCCCGGCCCCGCCATCGGGACTGGAACCGGCATCGGGCAAATTATCCGCATTTAAATCCGTGTAAGCATGAACATTATTCCCCTGCGTAGTGGTAAACTCAGCACCCGGATTACCATCCGTGTCGTGCCAGCCCAGGGGAGACGCGGCTGTTATAGAAGGATTGGCCAGTATCACCCGACCGTCAGCAGGTGGTATTGGCAGGGTGTGATTGGGGCTTTCGTTGGGTGGAGAATATACCTGGTAACTGCTTCCGTCATTATAGAACGGGAAAAATTTCTTTTCATTTTCTTTAACCTGATTATCCGGTCTCTTCATGAAAAAAGGAGTGCCAAAGAATGGTTTTTCCCCCGTTTTCCTTAAAGGAATGAACCCATGCCTGCATTTCTGATCATTCGCGGGACCAAAATCGCAGGATACCACATAATTGTTTTTATCCAGCAATTTTCCGGTAACCGCATCGATCCGGGCCACCCAGTAATCCGTTTGCTTCGCGGTATAAATTTCCACCAGCCAGGCCAGCCTGATTTCATTTTCACCTACCGGCTGATAAACCAGTTGCACCCGGATATCCTCACATGCCACCGTGCCTTTATCAAACAGGGTTTGCTGAAGCGGACCCGTAGCGGGTTGTTTTAATATAACTGGTGCAGATACATCCAGACCTAATGTCCTGATGGCTGCCCTCACTGCCTGTTCAGGAGTAAGCGAGGGGGCTGAAAGCGGGCTTTCCTGCCCTTTACGATGTACAAAACGGCTGTTGTAAGTAAGCAGTTTATTGTCGCGTGTAACATGCACCCCCATTATGGCATTGAAAACAGGGATGTCGCCGATGTATTGTTGAAAATACACATGGTTCACGCCATTACTTTTACTGAAGGTCTCGACAGACAGCTTCATGGACTGCAAGTCATTATCTGTGGGTTTCCCCCCGTCTGAAACAGCAGCCATTAGCTGTTTTGCAATATGCGCTTTGGAACTGACCTGGGCGTTCAATCCGTTTACCGTGGCCAATAATAAGCACAGTAAAGCAATGAGGTAAAACTTACATTTCATAATACAGGTTTTGGTTTAAAACAAACTGTCAATTAAACAGATAAATAGCAAGAAATCAACGAATTTCAAAATAGCACGGATACAAACACCACTACCGCGCTGATTTTTCAATAAATCGGCTTAAAGGATTTATTCCCGAATTCGTTTTTAAAGGGAGGAAAGGTCACATCACAGGTCAGACATGCCCCATTCTAATGGCATAAAATACGAAAATTAAATTCAGTATAAAAAATAATTTTTATAGAGAGAAATGGCCAGTTTGTAACAACCGCTTTTATCCCTCTTCACGCCATGGAACGATCAAACACCGGATTTTTTAAGTAAAATTTTGAGTAATGCAGCATGCCCACAGTCCTGTTGTTCCGGGATGGAACTGATGCGCCAACGGTACCGGTACCTGACAGTACAAAAAAAACATCCCGGCACTGCTGCCGGGATGTTTATCTGTAATAGCTGATTTTACCAGTTTATGGTTTTTTGCGAACGATGATCTTCTTCGCTCCAACACGGTCACCCGCTGCGTTGACGAGCTCAACGACATAGGTGCCATCGGGCATGGAAGGTCCGAGATTCACATCGATCTGGGTATAGGCGGTGCTGGTAACCACTGAACGCTCATATACTTTGGCGCCCTTCGCGTCAAACACACGCACCGTTGCCTGTTCGCCCACCTGGTTGAAGAACCGTACCTGGAACTGACCGTTGTTGGGTACAGGATATACCCACAGCTTGTCAGAAGCAAGACCCGAGACCACCACATCCGCAGAACTGTTTGTACAAGTATTCAGGTCAGTATAAACCAGTCTGAATGTACCGATATCATCCACGGTCAGACCCGACAGTACAGGTCCCTGCTGAAGCGGGCTGGTAAGCAATATACCGTTCCTGTACCAGGCATAAGTGCCACCTGCGGGGTTAACCGTTGAAATGATATTCAGCGACTGACCCGGCAACAGGGCGGGCGGTATAGAGGTCACCACCGTTACGGTCGGAAGCGGGTTGATATACAGGGTCGCAAAGTTTGAGGTTACCACAGAACATCTGCCCGTCAGAATGCAACGATACGAGTTGGAGTTCATCGCGAACGTTACACCCGGGAGTGTAAGTGTAGATGAAGTGGCTCCGGTGATATTCACCCAGGCCGAACCGTTCCATTGCTGCCACTGGTAAGCCAGCGGGTTGCCCGCACCGGCGCTAGCAGTGATTTTGAATTCACCGTCGCTGCCCACGCACACGAACTTGGTGGCAGGCTGCACACTGATCACGGGTATAGAGGCATCGTTAACCGTTACGGTGAACGAACAGGTCCTTGTATTACCCGCAGCATCCGCCGCCGTATAGGTGATCGTTGTAACCCCTACTCCTGTAGTACCTGTCAGACCAAAATTGGTCGAAGGCACATAGTTGATACCCGTAGCCGGAGATGAACCGGTGGTGGCACCTGTCATCACCCATGTCAGCCTGGTCACTGAACAGTTGTCAGCAAAAGTCGGCTGAGGCGGTGTATAGGTCGAGTAACACACACCCGGATCCGTATTCCTTACCACACTGCCCGGGCAGGTAATGGTCGGCTGCTCTGTATCATTCACCGTAACAGTGAATGAGCAGGTGGCCGTATTACCGGCGGCATCGGTTGCGGTAAACGTATTGGTTGTAGTACCTACAGGGAACGTGCTGCCTGAGGGCAGACCCGCAGTTTGCTGAACCACCGGCGGTACCACAGGAACTGTTCCGCTAATATCAAGTATAATATGATCATTGGGGAATCCGAGAGTAGCCAGGTTTGTGGGAACATTTGCCCCGCAATCAGGCGCCTCGATATAACTCGGACCTGTCTGGCCACCGGCGTTGCTACCTATAAAGAAGGTATGGTTAACCGGAGCTCGGCCGTCTGGCGCAAACACTTCCACTGCCACAATCGCGTTGGTCGGAACTGTTGGCGGTGTGGATATTGCCACTGTTTGGATCGTATTGGTCATGGCGTTGGTAGCCGTAAATGCCTGTGTGGCTATCAATGTCCTTGCACCCGCCGGGAATGCACCCGCGCTGGTGTACAAACGTATTGTCAGCGGGATAGAACCGGAAGCCGCTGTTACCCTTTCAATTCCAAAGGTCACACTGTTGATGGTGAGCGGTGCGGGCAGCGCCAGTGGAGCCAGGTCATAGGCTCTCCACCAGCTGTTGGCTGTTGTTAAACCGCCGGACTGGCAACCGATCTGGATCGCAACAATATTCCTGGTCACTGACTGAGACAGGTTGTACTGACCCGGTAAAGGACAGTTGTCAGTAACCGTGGGCGTACTATAGTTAACTACCGCTCCACATATGCCCGCTCCGTTCGGAACGGTGATATTCGCGGGACAGGTAATGACCGGAGGCACATTATCCACTACTGTTACGGTGAATGTGCATGTCGGTCCTGCAGCTGCAGAAACGGTAACTGTGGTTGTACCCACCGGGAAGAATGATCCGGAAGGTCTTGAATAAGTGATCGGGCCACAAAGACCGGAAGTCGTAGCGGGCGGATAAGTTACGACCGCACCGCACTGACCGGCTGAAGCGCTAACGGTAACATTCGAAGGACAGGTGATGGTACAAATGGCACCGCAGCAGGAAGGCTGGTTTACAGAGAAGTTATCAATCCTCCAACCGGGGGCGGAGATGATATCATCCGAACCCATCCTGAACCGAACCCTTACACTCTGACCGCTGGCCGCATTGGGCAGGTTTACAGTTGTGGTAATAAAGCCACCGCTGGAATTCGTCCAGCCCTGACGGTTGGCCAGCGGGTTGCCGAAGCCTGTTTGAATGGTACCGGTATAACCACCGGAAGCGAAGCTGCCTCCGGCCAGTAAGATATCGGTCCAGGCGCCACCGTTGATGGATATTTCCATAACGCCGCCATCCCAGTTGCCGTTTTCAAATGAATAGTTGTTCTGGAAGGTCACCGTGGCACTGGCACCGGGTGAGAAAGCAGCGGACTCTAAAATATTATCAGAAATATCGCCCGGGTTGGGAACAAAGGCAGCATTGGGGGCCGAAACCACCGGGGGTGCCGGTGTACCTGATGTGGAAGTAACCCAGGGTGTCGCGGCAGCACCAGAAGCCGTAGAAGACCAGCCAGCAGGTAAGGCCGGAGCAGCTACCGCGTCAAAATTCTGAGACGTCACATTCACAGTAGTACCCAGGGTGATCGGGAAATTCACCGTTCCGAGGTTATCCACACCGTCCTGCACCTGAATGGAAGCCGTTATGGTCCCGCCACAAATGCTGGAATTATTGGTGAATGAGAACTGTTGGCATACGTTTGCGCCACCCATTACGATCACCCCATAGTTCTGCGGAGCAGAAGGCGAGATAACACCACCCGTTGCGAGCAATGTACCCACCGCGTTGGTGGTATTGGATGTACCTACATTTTTCAGACAGAAACTTACGGTAACGGTTTCACCCGGATCGATAACGCCATTGGCGGGAACGCAGCTTTCAGAAACCAGCGACCAGCCGTCTGCAATTATATTGGCAAGCGGCGCGCAACCACCCGTGATGGTGTATTTGGCAATACGTGTTCTTTGGTTGGCATATTGAGCCGTACTCCAGAAAGTATTGTTCGCCGGAGAACCAACGGCAGAATAGTCCTGAACTGTGGTGTTATAGTCACCCCAGCGGCTGTTGGTATGGAACGTAGTACCATTAATGATCGTAGCCTCCGGGAGGGTCATTTGTCCCAGGGGATCGGAAGCATTTCTTCCTGTGTAAACCATGGACGGGAATGAAGTCGAACCGGACTTGTTATACATCAGGGCGATATTTCCGCAACCGTCCATGGAAATACCCGGCATAAACCGGCTGTTGCCATCGGATCCGGTTACAGTTCCCTGCTGGAACACGGTCCAGTTGCCTGCCACCCTTCTTAATTCATACCAGCGAACAGCGGCGAGACCGGCATTACCGATCGTATGCGCGATCACAATAGATTCGGTTCCGCTGTTGTTGCGGTAATTCAGTTTGAACATCAGGCGCTGTCCAAGCGTATTGATGATCGTACCGGTTCCCTGCTGCGCAACGCTGTTGGGGGGTGCGCCATAAGAAGCGATAGTTAAGGGGATCAGCGGGCCGACGGTTTGGGTGGCCGCACCGAAGTTGGGCGTCACTTCAAATAGATTCAGTGTAGTCGGAGCGATCGGGAAAGCAAACAGACCATTTTGGGAGGATGTGTTCATTCCCTCCAAACCGATCGTGTTCATATTATAATAGTTCTGACCCGCATCGTTAAGCCTTGTCCTGATCATTACCGCCGTAGGAGCTCCTGCGATCATCGCCGCACGGTCCATGGAGTATACGGAAGATCCCAGGTAAGCGGTACCCGCATTATTGAAATCGTTGGATGTGGCGTAATACGCATTATGCCAAACAGAGAACTTGTGATAGTCAATAAAGAATGTAAGATCCTGGTATTGATAAATACTCCAGGTGCCGGTAGGATCCCCTGTATTGGAAACCGCGATATTCAGGTTATGTGTGGGCGGTGAAGGGCCGAATTCAACAATCAGCCACCTGTTGGCCAACTGATCATACAGTACCACGGGGTCACCAAATCCGGGGAAACCGGTTAACGTAGCCAGGATAATCGATGCAGTGAGCGGGTTGCCATTTTTATCATATACCCTGAATGCCGTACCTGAACTGTTATTGACAGCCTGGATTACGTGGTTGGGTCCGGCGGCAATATTGTTATCGGTGGGTGAAAGTCCCGCTGATAATTGACCGTCGAAATTGGCCAGTATTGAAGAAGTCGGTACGTTTGGAAATTGCGCATTGGGGTTTTGAACTGCTTCGGAACGTGTACCCTGCAAGCGGCTAAACCGGTCTTCCACTGCTTTCTTGGCAATTCTTTTATTATTGGCAAATTCCGAGCTTCCGTTCACGATGATCCCGTTCATGTCACGGGTAATCACCAGCGGCTTGCCATACATGCTGGTTAAATCCAGGTCAGCAAGTTTGGGTGTAGTTCTTACCAGGTGTCCTGTGTAGGCCACAGTTTCAAGTACCTGGGCGTGACCGCTAAGGCCTATCCCGAGGAAACTTAAAATACCAATAAGAGCTGCAAAAAAGCGGGTAATAAATCTTTTCATAAAGCGCTGTTTTGGTTTGTACTTAAATTAAAGGTGAATTATTGACGGTTAATAAAAAGCGGTTTTGGTTGCATTGAAATCATTCAATAGCTCATCAGCACACCCGGTAGATGTAAATGGGTAAAATGCAGTAAAAGAGAAAGCGTAAATGTTAAATTTCATATTATCTTCCGGGTTTGAATCCTACACCTCAACTAATACTGAAAGTTTTGAATATCAATTGAGTTCAGCAATCGGCGGTTAAAAATAGGACTAATTACAGTATCTCCAAAATTTTAAAAAAAGCACTTTTCCCCAGATTTTTTATCACTGTCTTTTGGCCCAGCTATCCTTCAAACCAACAGTTTGGTTGAATATCATATTATTATCACGGCTGTCCCGGTCCAGGACAAAATACCCTTTCCTTACGAACTGGAACCTGTCCGAAAGGCTGGCTGACCCCAGGGCCGGTTCGGCAAAGGCCCTGGAAACTGACCTGAGGCTTTCCGGGTTCAGGTAATCCTTAAAATCCCCCGCTTCATCCGTAGGGTCTTCCACCCTGAAAAGCCGGTCATAAAGCCTGAGTTCGGCGGTCACCGCGTGTTTTATGCTTACCCAATGCAGGGTGCCCTTTACATGGATGCCGCTGCTGTCATGACCGCTCCGGCTGTCGGGGATATAACTGCAATGAAGTTCCGTGACCTGACCGGAATCATTTTTTATCACCTCATCGCAGCGGATGATATAGGCACTTTTCAGCCTGACCATCTGCCCGGGGGCCAGCCTGAAATATTTTTTGGGGGGGATTTCCATGAAATCCTCTTTTTCGATATAGAGTTCAGCGCTGAAAGGAATTTCCCGGGTACCGGCGGTCGGGTCTTCGGGATTGTTCTCACTGAGAACCATTTCCCCGTCCTTCTCATAATTGGTGATGATAATTTTCAAAGGATCAAAAACCACCATCCGCCGCAGGGCGATCCGGTTCAGATGCTCGCGGACACAAAACTCCAAAAGTCCCACATCTACGAGGTTTTCCCGTTTGGCCACCCCGATCCGGTCGCAGAATTCCACAATGCTTTCGGGTGTATACCCTCTGCGCCTTAGCCCGCTGATCGTGGGCATCCGGGGATCGTCCCAGCCGGTAACATGCCCCTCATTGACCAATTGCAATAATTTTCGCTTACTGGTTACCGTATAATTGATATTCCGGCGGGCGAACTCATACTGGTGCGAAGGATAGATCTCCAGCTTTTCGATCAGCCAGTCGTACAACTCGCGGTGCGGCACAAATTCCAGTGTACATATCGAGTGTGTTATTTCCTCGATCGAATCGCTTTGCCCGTGGGCCATGTCGTACATGGGATAGATACACCATTTGTCGCCGGTACGGTGGTGATGTGCATGTTTGATACGATACAGTACCGGGTCCCGCATCAGCATGTTCGGATGCGCCATATCAATCTTTGCGCGAAGAGTGCGGCTGCCGTCGGGAAACTCCCCGTTCTTCATCCGGGTGAAAAGATCCCTGTTCTCTTCTATGCTCCGGTCGCGGTAAGGGCTGTTCTTACCGGGTTCGGTGGGTGTACCTTTCCCGGCGGCCATTTCTTCCGATGTGGAATCATCCACATAGGCCAGCCCTTTATCAATCAGCCGGCAGGCATAATCATATAAGCTGTCAAAATAATCGCTGGCATAGCGCTCATGCTTCCATTCAAAACCCAGCCAGCGCACATCTTCCTTGATGCTCTCCACGTATTCGGTTTCCTCGGTTTCGGGGTTCGTATCGTCAAACCGGAGATTGGTATAGCCGGGAAAAGTTTTGGTAAGACCGAAATTCAGGCAAATGCTGCTGGCGTGACCAATATGGAGGTAGCCGTTGGGTTCCGGAGGGAAACGGGTGACGATGCTCTTGTATTTGCCTTCGTCGAGGTGCTGTTTGATGATCTCTTCGAGAAAATTCAGGCTGCGTTCTTCAGACATGGTCGTTTTCAATGAGCTGCAAAGGTAAATGAATGATCCGACTGATATTACTGCCGTGACGGTTTGCATTAAAAATTATAGATTGCAATAAAACAAACCAATGAAAAAAGCGGTGATCGGCTGTCTTTGTTGCCTGGTCTTCGGGATGGCGGTGGCGCAGGACAAGAAAGAGAATGTGCCCCGGGTTAAACAATTCTGGATGGTAGTGCTTAAAACCGGGCCAAAGGACAAGGTCATCACGGATTCGGCCGAACGCAGCGTTATATTCAAGGGCCATTTCGCCAATATGGAAAGGCTGTATTATGACGGGGTGCTGAAAGCCGCCGGACCTTTTGGTAAAAATGATTTTACCTGGCGGGGATTATTTATCCTGGACTGCATCAGTAAAGAGGATGCCGAAGCTCATGTTAAAACGGATCCATCCGTGGCGGCCGGTATTTTTATTTATGATATCGTTCCCTGGTACGCCGAACCAACGGGAAGTTTTAAACCGGGAAAACCGGAGAAAAAAGAAAAAGATGATTAAACCAGGTAGCCCTTCATCTCCTGCTGAACACCCGCTGCCGCTTCCCCGGCTTTAACGTCAAAATCCTCATTAGGGGATGCGTAAATGATGGCCCGGCTTGAATTGACCAGTAAACCGCAATCGTCGGTCATCGCTTTTTCAGAGATCTCCTTGAGGCTGCCGCCCTGCGCACCCACCCCGGGTACGAGGTAAAAATGGCCTGGAGTCAGTTTCCGGATATTATTAAAGGCCTCTGCCTGAGTGGCGCCCACAACAAACATCAGGTTATCGGGGCTGCCCCAGGATGAAACCGTGGTCAGTACTTTCTCATACAATTGCATATCCCCTGCCGGCTGCAATTCGAAATCCGCCGCACCCCTGTTTGAGGTCAATCCGAGCACAATGGCCCATTTGCCGGGATAGTGCAAAAAGGGCCTGACGCTGTCCTCTCCCATATACGGCGCTACCGTCACCGCGTCGAAAGGCATGGTTTCAAAAAAAGCCCTGGCGTACTGGTCAGACGTATTGCCGATATCCCCGCGTTTGGCATCGGCGATCTTAAAGTGTGCATCCCCGATATACCGAACGGTGCTGTCCATCGCTTCCCAGCCCTTCGCACCCAGCGCCTCATAAAATGCCGTATTGATCTTGTACGCTACACAGCAATCTCTCGTCGCGTCGATGATGGCCTTATTGAATGTGAAAACGGGATCCGGTTCAGTGAGCAGATGCCGGGGAATTCGGGTTATGTCGGTGTCCAGTCCAACACAGAGGTAACTGCTTTTTTTATAGATCTGTTCAACAAGTTGCAGGCGGGTCATCCGGGTGTGGTTAATTAGTTAATTAGTTAATTGGTTAATTGGTTAATTGGTTAATTGGGGCGTTTATGCAAAATTCATTACAGAAACTTTAAAACCCGGAATTATTTATGGTAATTAAAGCTCATAAGGTCTATTCGTCGTGTCGCACTATTAAATGCCTCTATGGAAAGCCCAATCAACTAATTAACAAATTAACCAATTAACCAGTCAACTACCCATCAACCAGCTTTCCCAAAACCATTTTTTCCACCTCTTCACTATCCCATTTTTCTTCAATCCCGGGCAACTGCATCACATCCTGCATAATGGCCTCCTGCATCTGTCCCCGGCGCAAGGCTTCGCTATACCGGATATGCGGGCTGAAAGTGACCTGTGAATAGGCAGGGATCCATTTTTCAGGATATTTTTCATGGAGGCGGGCCTCGATCTTTTTCTGCAACAGGAATTTCGGATCGGCGGTGCGTTCCCGCATTTCGGTGAAATTCTGGATGGCGAGGTCGGCGATGGCGTCACCATCGGGTTTGCGAAGGGCCTGGTACTGCCTGAGAATGGTTGTCCAATCCTCACCATGCTCACTGATCAACTCATCCAGTATGCGGCAATCCTCAAATCCACAGTTCATCCCCTGCCCGAAAAAAGGCACGATGGCATGTGCCGCATCCCCGATCAGGGCGAATTGATTATCCCGGATCCAGGGATAACATTTCACCGTTACCAGCGAAGAAGTGGGGTTGGCAAAAAATTCATTGAGATAATCCGGCATCAGGGGAACGGCATCGGGGAAGGTTGTTTCAAAAAAATCCTTAACCTGCTCGCGGGTGGTAAGTTTTTCAAATGAAGCCTCCCCCTCAAAAGGAAAGAACAGGGTACAGGTAAACGTTTTATCAAGATTGGGTAATGCGATCAGCATATAATCTTTCCTCGGCCAGATATGGAGCGCGTTCACTTCCATAGCAAATTCCCCTCCTGCCGTTGGCGGAATGGTGAGTTCCTTGTAACCGCAGTCAATATAGTACTGGCTGTAGTTGAATTTATCATGCTGCAGCTGGTGCTGGAGACGGGCGGCGGAAAAGGCGCCGTCGGCACCGAAGATGAGTCGGGAGTCGGGCTTGCCCGCCGAAGCTTTAGCGGAGGCGGGAGTCGGGAGTTGGGTGCCCGGTTGTTCAAATGTAACTGTGCTGGTGCTCCAATCTATGGCGCTGCACCGATGATTAAAAAAGATTTCGGCGCCGTGTTGTTCCGCAAGGTCCATCAGTTTCATATTCAGTGTTCCTCTCGATACAGAATTAATGTATTGACCTTCTTTTCCATAAGGCTGAAAAGCGGTGCTGCCGTCGAGGTAATGGATAAAGCGGCCGTGCATGGGAATGGAGATTTTCCGGATCTCATCAGCCAGCCCCACTTTATCCAGTGCCAGCAATCCCCTGTCGCTTAAGGCAAGATTAATTGAACGGCCCGCACTCATCTTTTCCTTGCGCATGTCACCCCGGCGTTCATATACTTTAACCGAATATCCCCTTTTGGATAAATAGATCGACAGCAGGGAACCCACCAGTCCGGCGCCTATGATTGTAATATCTTTTTTCATTTTAACCTCGCGAATCCCTCCCAAACAGGGAATTTTGTGTCTTAAAATAGTAGCATTACTATCCTAAAATTGAATAAATGATTTCTCCAAATCTGTATATATCCTCAAAAGAATTATACAGGGGCACCGGCGCCACCCTTATCACATTGGGTTCCCGCCAGTCGGCATACACACCCTGCCGGGTCAATGCCTCAAAGATCTCCCGTCCTTTTTTATTCATGAACATGGAAACCTGGCATCCCCGGGCGTTTGGATCCCGCGGGGTAATCACTTCGACCGGGTTGCCCGTACGACGTTCATTACACTGATCAATGATAAAGAACAGAAAGTCCGACATCAATCTTCTTTTGGCATGCAACCGTTGCATCCCGGCTTCCCCGAACAGATCCAGCGAAGCCTTATGGGCGGCCATGCTCAGAATCGGCGCGTTGCTGAGCTGCCAGCCCTCGGCGGTGGGTATCGGATCAAATCCTTTTTCCATTTTAAAACGGGCTTCCTTTTTATATCCCCACCAGCCGGCAAACCGGGGCAGGGCTTTATTGACAGCATGTTTTTCATTAATAAACACACCGGCCACTCCCCCGGGACCACTATTGAGGTATTTATAGGAACACCAGCAGGCAAAGTCTGCATCCCATTCGCTTAAACTGAGTTCCACGTTCCCCACGGCATGCGCCAGGTCGAAACCGGCATACGCCCCCGCGGCATGGGCGGCCCGGGTGATCGCCTGCATATCAAACAACTGCCCCGAATAGTAATTCACTCCTCCGAAAATCACTACTGCCAGGGAATCGCGGTACTGATGAATGACCGATAGTATGTCTTCCGTACGCAAGACCTGCTCCCCCGGGCGGGGCGACACCTCGATAACGGCTTCCGCGGGATCAAAACCATGATACCGGGCCTGCGATTCAAATGCATACTGATCGGAGGGAAATGCCTTTGCCTCACAAATAATTCTGAAACGTTCTTTTGTCGGCCGGTAAAAACTCACCATCAGCAGGTGGAGGTTTACCGTAAGCTGGTTCATCACCACCACTTCATGTTCCCCGCACCCCAAAATTTTCGAAAGCTGTCGCGGGAAAATCTCGTGATAGGGCATCCAGGGATTCCGGGCATGAAAATGTCCTTCTACTCCCAGCTTCGCCCAGTCATCCAGTTCCTGCTGTACATATTGCGGGGTGGTCCGGGGCTGCAGCCCGAGCGAATTCCCGGTGAAATAAATAGCATCGCTCCCATTAAGCTGCGGAATAAAGAACTTATTCCTGAAATCCTTCAGCGGATCCTGCTCATCCAGGAACCGGGCATATGCGAGGCTATTGATAAACTCCATGTATTTACTTTTGTCCCGGAGACATAACGAGCGGATGGATTTTCCCCGCTCTCATCATCCTCCGGCCGGTTAAAGGGTGGCGATCACCTTCAGCTCGATCGCGATCGGTGTCGGCAGGCTTTTCACTTCCACGGTGGTCCGGCAGGCCTGTACCGGGGTGAAATATTCGGCGTAAATTTTATTATACACCGGGAAATCCTTTTTCATATTGGTCAGGAAAACCGTTACATCAATGATCTTATCCCAACTGCTGCCGCTGGCCTCCAGTACGGCTTTTACATTGGCGAACACGCTGTGGCATTCCGCTTCAATATCGTATTTCACGATATTCCCCTCTGCGTCCAGTTCCAGACCGGGAATGGAATTGTCTTTCGGGTTACGGGGACCGATACCCGAAAGAAATAACAGGTTCCCTGCTTTTCGGGCATGAGGATAAGCTCCTAAAGGGGTTGAAGCGTTGTCCGTATGAATTATTTCACTACTCATAATTTCGATTCCACTGAAAGGATTAGATTAATCTCAAATGTGCTTACCTGTGTAATTATTTATTTTAAAAAATGAATGCAACACCTCTGTTCTTCTTTTAGAGAAACAGGGGATTTAAACCTGTATACAAACATTTTTCGCCTCTGTAAAAAACCGCAAGGCCTCCCAGCCGCCTTCCCTTCCCACACCGCTGTTCTTCATGCCGCCAAATGGGGTTCGCAGGTCACGGAGCAACCAGCAGTTGATCCACACGATACCGCATTCCAGCTTACCCGCCACCCGGTTAGCCCTGGAAATATCCCGGGTCCAGATGGTTGCCGCCAGCCCGTATGAACTGTTATTGGCCAGTTGCAGCGCTTCCTCCTCCGTTTGGAAAGACTGCAGCGTCACTACCGGACCGAAGATCTCTTCCTGGTTGGTCTGGCATCCGGGACCCAGCCCATCGATCACGGTAGGTTCTATGAAATAACCGTTTTCGCATCGACCCTCCGGTTTCACGGGGTGACCGCCGCAGAGGATCTTACCCCCCTCCTGCCGGGCCGTATCGATACAGCGCAGGATCTTTTCAAAGTGCTGTTTGCTGACAATGGCGCCCTGTTTGGTATCCGCTTCCAGCGGATCGCCTACTTTCAGTCTGGAGGCACGTTCCACAAATTCCGTTTTGAATTTTTCATACACGGATTGCTCCACCAGTATCCGGCTGCCGCATAAACATATTTCCCCCTGGTTGCTGAACGAGGAACGGATCGTATCCGTCATCATTTTCTCCCAGTCGCAATCGGCGAAAATGACCGCGGGATTCTTGCCGCCCAGTTCCAGGGATAATTTCTTGAATTTGGGCGCGGCGATAGCGGCGATCCGCTCCCCGGCCCGGGTACTGCCCGTAAATGAAATGGCTTTCACGTCCGGGTGAGAAACGATGGCCTCTCCCGCACCCGGACCCGTGCCGTGAATAATATTCAGCACGCCCGCAGGCAAACCCGCTTCCATACAAATCCTGGAGAGAAGAAAAGCCGTCACCGGTGTAATTTCCGAAGGCTTGGCCAGCACACAATTCCCGGCCGCCAGAGCGGGAGCAATCTTCCAGGTGAAAAGATAGAGTGGAAGGTTCCAGGGTGAAATGCATCCTACGATTCCAAGCGGCTGACGAAGGGTATAATTGACCGCTTTGTCCTCCATAGAATGGCTTTCGGACGGGAAGTGCATGATACCCGTAGCGAAGAACCGGAAATTGGCGGAGGCGCGGGGTATATCAACTGATTTACTCAACCAAAGCGGTTTACCGTTATCGTTAGTTTCAGCCAGGGCCAGTTCATCAAGATGGTGATCAATCAGATCGGCGATTCGGTTCAGGATCCTGAAACGATGTTCAACCGGGCTGGTACTCCAGTCCGGGAATGCTTTTTTTGCGGCGCTGACCGCCGCATCAATATCCTTCTTATGAGAATCGGGTATCTGTCCGTAGATCTTCCCCGTCGCGGGTTCGATATTGTCAATGAAGTTCCCGCTCAGCGGAGCGATGAGATGGCCGCCGATATAGTTCTCGAGGTGGTATGGGATGGGGAGGCTGATTGGTTGAATAGTTAATTGGTTAATTGGGAATTGGTTAATTGGGAATTGGTTAATTGGTTGATTGGTTAATTGGGTCCTATGTTCAAGGTGTACAACAGGGTTTAAAATTTTGAGATTTATATTATCAATTTAACGCAAGACGAATAAAAGGAACTGGCATAGCGAAAAGCCTAATTAACTAATTAACCAATTAACCAATTAACCACTCTGCTAAATACTCCCCGTCCTCCCCCCGTCCACCGGTATGCTCGTTCCGTTCACATAGGATGCTGCCGGGGAGGCCAGGAAAGCCGCGACGGCCGCGATCTCCGAAGCATCCGCGAACCGTTTCATCGGCACTTCTTCCACCATGTTTTTTTCCACGATCTCCACAACGGTATTCCCCCGTTTTGCCGTATTCTCGATCAGGGATGACAATCTTTTCGTGGCCGTAAAACCCGGCAACACGTTATTGACCGTGATATTGTATTGTCCCAGTTCATTGGCCATACTCTTGGCCCAGCTGGCCACGGCGCCCCGTATCGTATTGCTCACGCCCAGATTTTTCAGCGGAATTTTCACCGACGTGGAGATGATATTGATGATGCGGCCGTATCCCTCCTTTTTCATGGATGGAACCACGGCTTTCACCAGGATATGATTACAAACCAGGTGCTGGTTGAATGCCTCCCGGAAAGCCTCTTCCTGCGCTTCGATCACGGGTCCGGCCGGAGGACCACCTGTGTTGTTGACCAGTATATGAACCGGGTACCGGGAAACATGGGCGCTGATCACCATCTTCAAGGCATCGGGCTGGCTGAAGTCGGCAACAAGGTAGCCATGCTGTTGCCGGAGACTCGTGTCCAGTTGCTGAATTGCCGATTGCAGCGTTCCTTCATTCCGTGCCACGAGCGTACAGTTGGCGCCCATCTGCGCGAGTTCTTCCGCTATCGCAAAACCGATTCCCTGTGTACTTCCGCAAACGACGGCGTATTTACCTTCCAGCGAGAGATTCATGGTGTCAAACCTAAAGAAAAATGTCGTATTTTTTCATGCAATATATTTGCGGGGAGGCATGTGGCGGGCGATCATTCACCTTTGGTCTGCAATTCCCGCTGGCTAAAAATTTTACTTATTAAAATCAATACATCATGGCGGTTCCTGCTCCCTTCAATCTCAAGAAATGGATCGATGAACACCGCGACCTGCTCAAACCGCCGGTCGGTAACCAGTGCGTTTATCAGGATGCCGAAAATTTCATCGTGATGGTGGTGGGCGGACCTAATGCCCGCAAGGATTATCATTTCAACGAAACGGAGGAATTATATTACCAGCTGGAAGGCGATATCGTTGTAAAGATCATCGACAACGGGGAGTTTAGGGATATTCCCATAAAAGAGGGAGAAATGTTCCTGCTCCCGCCAAAGACCCCGCATTCCCCGCAACGGGGACCGGGTACGGTGGGACTCGTCATCGAGAAAAAAAGAGAAACGGAAGACGACGGGTTCATGTGGTATTGCGAAAAGTGCGGTCATAAATTATATGAAGAGACCCTGCATGTGGACGATATCGTCAAACAACTGCCGCCGGTGATGAACCGGTTCTGGGAAAACACCCTGCACCGCACCTGCGAAAAGTGCGGGGCGGTGATGGAGCCGCCGGTGAAGAGGAGTTAGTTAAATGGTTAATTAGTTGATTGGTTAATTGGTTAATTGGTTAATTGGTTAATTGGGTAATTGGTTGATTAGGCATTACAGTATTACAATTCCGATTGATTCCTATTGCGTATAACAAAAAATTTAAGTCACAAAAACTATTAGAAAAATAAGTACCCTATGCATAAAGGACCCAATTAACTAATTAACTAATTAACCAATACTCAACCCCCAACCCCAGGAACTGAATGAAAATCGACATCCACACCCACATCATGCCCGAAAAAATGCCGAACTGGACGCAGAAGTTTGGTTACGGGGAGTTCATTCACCTGGAACACCGGGACTGCGATGCCTGCATGATGAAGGGCGATAAACTCTTCCGCGTAGTGGGGGATAACACATTTAAAGCAGAGACGAGGCTGCGTGAAATGGATGAAACGGATGTGACCATACAGGTGCTTTCCACCATTCCGGTGCTGTTCAACTACTGGGCCAAACCGGCCGACGGACTGGAGACCTCCCGTTTCCTGAATGATCATATCGCGGAGACCGTTGCCAAAGAGTCGCATCATTTCATGGGACTCGGCACAGTACCCCTGCAGGATACCGACCTGGCCATCCGGGAAATGGAGCGATGTGTAAAAGTGCTGAAGATGCCGGGTCTCGAAATCGGAAGCAATATCAACGGCAGGAATCTGTCGGATCATGGCTTTTTCCCGTTTTACGAAGCGGCTGAGAAACTCGGCTGCGCCCTCTTCATACATCCCTGGGAGATGATGGGCGAGGACCAGATGGAAAAATACTGGCTGCCCTGGCTGGTGGGCATGCCCGCAGAAACCACCCGGGCCCTCTGCTCCATGATCTTCGCCGGTGTTTTTGAGAAATTCCCCAAACTCCGGGTGGCCTTTGCCCATGGAGGCGGCGCATTCCCCTATACCCTGGGCAGGATCGAACATGGATTTAAGGTGCGCCCCGATCTGACAGCGGTGGATAACCCGATCAACCCGCGGGAATACCTGGGAAAATTCTGGGTCGACAGCCTGGTACACGATAAAAAGGCCTTCGCCTACCTGGTGGACCTGGTAGGGGTTGACCGGATCTGTATGGGAAGCGACTATCCCTTCCCGTTAGGAGAACACAAACCCGGCCGGCTGATCGAGAAAATGGGACTGGGCGGTAAGAACACCCGCAAACTCCTGTACCGCAACGCGCTGGAATGGCTGGGACTGAAAGAAAAAAACCTGCCCGACTTCGGGTAGTATTTACCGTTAGCGGGTGAAGGATACGCAAGAGTGAAATGAAAAAGGGGCCGGTACCGGAAATTCAGTTATGTGCGGGAATGTTTGCACAGAATTTTGTTTCCCCGGGGTAAATTATTCCGATAACAATTGAGAATACGGCAAATACTCATTTCCCGGCTGTGATAAGATCAGGATAATCCGTTATGATACCATCCACACCCATTTTTCTCAGCTCATCGATCCGGGATTTGTCATTCACCGTCCAGGGAATCAGTTTCATACCCCGGTCATGACATTGTTTTAATAAGGCCGGTTTAACCAGTGAATGATGCGGGCTGTACACGGCCGGCGTGAAACCCAGGGATTTCAGCTGTTCATCCAGGGGGCGTTTGTCCGTGCCGTCAATCAGCACGGCCAGTTTAAGTGATGGGTATTTTTGATGCAGGTAGCGCAGCGGGCGGAAATCAAATGACTGCACATTGACCTGGCTTTCCAGTTTCTTTTCTTTTATTACAGCCATCACCAGCTCGGCAAACTCTTCCGTGTTGGGATGAAAAACACCATCCCCCAATGAATCCGATTTGATTTCGATATTGAAAAAGGGGAAGGGCCTCTGCCGGTACATCATCGTCGCGTACACACTGTCGATCAGGTCGGTCAGCAGGGGTTTGGTCACTTTTATTTTCTGCTGCCAGGGAAACAGGGGATGCGGTTTCATGCCCACGTCAAAACTTTTCGTTTCCTCGTAAGTCATCCAGTAAATATTAAACCTTTTTTCCTCCCGGTCACCCATATAGGATCCATCGGGCTTCGTGGTAATATTTTTCGCAAACCAGGGTTCGTGTGAAACGATCACTTTTTTGTCTTTCGTGATCACTACATCCAGTTCAAGCGTGGTAACGCCCAGGTCGATCGCCGTGATCATGGCGGGAATCGTGTTTTCCGGCATCAGGCCCCGGCAGCCGCGGTGTCCCTGGATGTCAAAAACCTCCTGCTTGTCCGTTTCCGTGCCGGTAGCAAGTTGTTTTGGATTTTCGCAACTCATTAATGCCGTTATAAAAAATAAATAAAAAGGGATCCTCATACAGAAAATACTTTAGACCTGCGTTGCTCCATCATATCCGCAATCTGTTTGGCATCGCCTCCCTGCTCCCTGAGCTTCGTGATAATATGATCATAACTTTTTTCGTCCCGGTTCTGGCTGAGTTTGAAAACATTCTCCACCGACGTCACCTCTATTTCGAAAGCTACGATCGCCGTCATCAGTTTTTCGCGGTATTCGGGTGGCAGGTTATCGAATACGGTGGAGGAGCGGGTATCATTGTTTTCATAATGCAGGGTCAGTCGCCGAAGCGCCTGAACCAGTTCCTCCCCGTCGCCGATCCGGATCAACCCCCTCGCATGCACGCTTACATAATTCCAGGTGCTTGCCTGCTTCGGGTTATCGTACCAGGTGGCGCTCACATAACAATGCGGCCCGTTGAATACGGCCAGTACCTGGGGACTGGATTCAAAGGCTTTATGATGATCCGTGTTCCGCATCATATGACCGGATAGAAAAAGTTTACCGTCACGCTCATCTATAAAGACCGGGACCTGTGTGACAACCGGGCTGCTATCCTCCTGCACCCCAGTCAAAAAAACAAATGGATGTTCTTTCATGAATTCCCGTAGCGCGGCGGGATCATTTTCCTTAAAGTAGGGAAGATTATACATCGGTTTTGCGGGTTATCAGACAGTTGCCGCGATTTTTTCCGCGTTCATGTTGGCATTGCGCATAGCAATACTGCGTACCACTACGGAGGCAAATTCACCAAAAGCTTTCCGGGTGATCCCGTCATTGCCCACCATCACCGGTACGCCGCTGTCGCCGCCTTCGCGGATACCCTGTACAAGGGGGATTTGTCCCAGGAAAGGAATATCATATTCATCAGCCAGCCGCTTACCCCCATCTTTCCCGAAAATATAATATTTGTTATCCGGCAACTCGGCGGGTGTGAAATAGCTCATGTTCTCCACCAGGCCGATAACCGGCACGTTCATCTGCGCCTGACCAAACATGGCGATTCCCTTGCGCGCATCGGCCAGCGCCACATCCTGCGGGGTGGTGACGATCACGGCGCCGGTTACCGGTACGGTCTGCATCAGCGTGAGATGGATGTCACCTGTTCCCGGAGGCATGTCGACGATAAGATAGTCCAGTTCATCCCAGTACACATCAGTTACAAATTGCCGGATCGCGCTGCTGGCCATGGGTCCGCGCCAAACCACCGCGTTCTTTTCATCCACCAGTAACCCGATGCTCATCAGTTTGATTCCGAATTTCTCGATCGGCGCGATCATCGCCTTCTCCTCTCCCACTTCCATCATCATCGGCCGCTCCCCACGCACGCCGAACATGATGGGTACGCTGGGACCGTAAATATCCGCGTCCATCAAACCCACTTTGGCGCCTCCCTGCGAGAGAGCCAGCGCGAGATTGGCGGAAACGGTTGATTTGCCCACGCCTCCCTTGCCACTGACCACAGCAATAATATTTTTTACTTTTGGCAGCACGGCGCCTGTATCTGTTCTCTTACTTGAAGTATTGGCAGTGAATTTCACATTGACCACCGCCTCTTTATTCACCAGTAATTTGATGGCATTGACACAGGCGTTTTTGATCATATCCTTCAACGGGCAGGCGGGTGTGGTGAGTACCACCGTAAAAGAAACATAATTCCCTTCGATTTCTATATCCTGCACCATATTGAGAGTCACCAGATCTTTACCAAGGTCCGGTTCCTGCACATTGCTCAGCGCTTCCAGGATTTTCTCTTTTGTCATTCTCCAAGTATTTGTTAAAATGAGGTTGAAGCTACAAAGTTAACCACTGCGGGGTTCATTTTGTTTTACGAAATCAGCAACTTGTCTTTATTTTTGACGCGGTGAAAAAAACGCTATTCAATACCTTTTTACTGTTCCTTTTTCTCTCTCCAACGGCCCGTGGCCAGTTTGAAACCTCCCGTGATTCCGTGGTTCAGTTATACGGCGTGGTGATGACCGCCGACAGCCTGGTGGGCATTCCCGCCGTCAGCATTATGGTCAGGGGCCAGAACCGGGGAACCATTACCAACGCGGAAGGCGTTTTTTCCATCGTGGTGCTGAAAGGCGACCAGGTGGAGTTCTCACACGTAACCTATAAACCCAAGACCATCACCATCCCCCGCAGCCTGGAAGGCAACCAGTACAGCGTGGTTCAGCTGATGGTGATCGATACCGTATACCTCCCCGCCACGATTATTAAACCACGTCCCACCCCCGAGCAGTTTGCCCGCGATTTTGCCACAATCAAAGTCCCGGATGATGATATTGAGATCGCCCGGCAAAACACGGATGCCACGAAAAGACGGATCTGGATGAAGACTGTTCCAGGCGATGGCGGCGAAGCCACCCGTATCCAATTTAATAAAGTGGCCACCCGCGCCACCTACCAGGGCGCCCTGCCCCCTCAGAATCTCTTCAACCCCGCCGCTTGGATGAGTTTTATCGAAGCGTGGAAGAGGGGGGATTTTAAGAGCAAATAACAAACACCCCCTGTCCCCCAAAAGGGGAGACCTAGACCCAGTAATCATTTCCATTTTCAAAATAACTTAAAGCAATTAGTTTTTAGTGCACGCATACAATAAGAGCATGTTTAATTTGTATTATCAATTACCAAATGTGGATGTTATGAATATTGCTAATTGCGATTGCTTATTTTTGCGGAGATTAAGAAACAAACACATTTTCCCTGAAAGAGTTTTACCATTCTCCCCTTCAGGGGTAAAGGAAAATCTGAATATATGACGATAAATGGAGGTATTAGCGTTATCGGTGCCGGCACGATGGGTAACGGTATCGCGCATGTATTTGCGCAAAACGGGTATAAAGTGACCATGGTGGACGTTTCATTATCTCACCTGGATTATGCGCTGGCCACGATCGGCAAAAACCTCGACCGGATGGTGGCCAAGGGAGCGATCACAGCGGAACAGAAGACGCAGACCCTGGCAAATATTACGATCGAATCGAATCTTGTTGAAGGGGTGAAAGATGCCGCCCTGGTCGTGGAAGCCGCTACGGAGAACGTGGAACTTAAACTGAATATTTTTGAGCAACTGGATTCCTATTCACCAAAGGGTGCGATCCTGGCTACGAACACATCCAGCATTTCCATTACAAAGATCGCCGCCAATACCAACCGCCCCGGGAAGGTGATCGGGATGCATTTCATGAACCCGGTGCCGGTGATGAAACTGGTGGAGATCATCAATGGCTATTCTACAAAAAAAGAAGTCACCGATACCATCGTAGAGCTGAGCAAAGAGATAGGAAAGGTGCCCTGCGTGGTGAACGACTACCCCGGGTTTATCGCCAACCGAATCCTGATGCCCATGATCAATGAAGCTATTTACAGTTTATACGAAGGCGTGGCCGGGGTGGAGGAAATCGACACCGTCATGAAACTCGGCATGGCCCATCCCATGGGCCCGCTGCAACTCGCCGACTTTATCGGGTTGGATGTTTGCCTGGCGATCCTGAATGTATTATACGATGGATTCGGCAATCCCAAGTACGCTCCCTGTCCGTTGCTGTCTAACATGGTGATGGCCGGTAAACTGGGTAATAAAAGCGGGGAAGGATTTTATGTGCATACACCGGGGAGCAAGGAGCTGGTGCCGGCGCGGATCCGCTGACCAAAAAAATCTGCCGGGGTTTTTACCCCGGCAGATTTTTTTCAATTTACCCCGCTTAATTTACTTTCACCAGTTTGATCTCTTTCGAAACCATTCCCTGCATCACGCGGAGAATATAAGTGCCTGCCATATACTTGTCGCCAAGGCTGATGGTCGTGCCGGGGTTCATCCAACGGTCTTCAATCCTTCTTCCATACATGTCAAATACGGTAACCAGGATCCGATCGTCGCGGTTATCACTGTTTACCGTGATGGTATAATTGCTGTTGCTCGGATTAGGCATGGCTTTTACGGTCATACCCTGTTCCGCCAGGTCAGCAGGCGCGATAGCGACCAGGTTGTTGTTGTTATGCGGTACCAGTACAGTTGTGGCGGAAACGGCCACATTGCCGCAGTCATCCGTTGAGGTGATGGTAATGGTATAGATCCTGCCATTCCCGTTACCGGCCCTCTCGGCCCGCAACCGTATGTGATGATCATCCAGCACGGCCCAGTCCGGGGCGGTATCGCCGTCACCGGTACCGTTTACCGGTTCATTACTGGTAACGGTCAGCACATTGGTCACCGGTGAACAATTATCCACCGCGGTATAGTTGATCGTTACATCCCTCATCTTATGATTAGGCGGCCAGAGCACGGCCGGGTTGGGGCTAATATTACTAATTACAGGACGGGTAGTGTCCCGTACCGTGATCACCTGGTTTTTGGACAGGCTGTTGCCGCAATCATCGGTCAGCGTCCAGGTGCGGGTGATGATCTCCTCCCCGATACAGCTGCCGGGTACGGTTACATCGCTGTAAGTGGCATTCAGGGTATTATCGCAGTTGTCGTCCTCGTCCGTTACATCGCCGGTAACCCCCACGGAAGCATTGTGTTCACAATTCACGTCTTTGTAAATGGTGATATCAGCCGGATCCGTGAATGTCGGCGGTGTATTGTCCGTAACCGTGATAGTCTGCACTTTCACGGTGCTGTTGCCGCAATCGTCGGTCAGCGTCCAGGTGCGGGTGATGACGATTTCCCCTTCGCAGCTGCCGGGAGCGGTCGCATCCGCGTAGGTGGCGTTTAGCGATTCATCGCAGTTGTCATCCTCATCGGTCACATCGCCCGTAATCGCGGGCAATGCATTGTAATTACAGTTTGCATCCTTGTAGATCGTGATATCCGGCGGATCGGTAAAGGTGGGATCCGTGTTATCCCCGACCGTGATATTGGCATTGGAGATATCAAAGAAAACATTCCCCACGGCTTCCACCTTGATCCTCGCGGTGGTGCTGTAGGTGCAGGGGATATTCACCGACGCCGAGCCATCGTTTGGTGTGCTCGCGACCAGGGTTATGGGAAAAGTATTTCCCCCGTCGTAGGAGAGAAGAATTTTCACATTGGCGGCCAGCGCGTCGGAGCCATTAACACTCCAGGTTACCGTTTGCGCTCCCGGGCACCAGGTTGTGGCACTATTGGGTGAAGTGATGGCAAAAGGACCTGCGGTTCCGGAAACGGTTAACGTCATTGATGAATAGTTCACTCCTCCTCCACCTGCACGGTTATCCCTCGCCGTGAGCCTGAAGGTCATGGTTCGGCCAATAGAGGGAAGTATTTCACCTATGGTTGTCGTATTATTTAAAATGTCCGACAGGCGGGGGAATGTCCTCGAAGGGCTCGTCACCGGGTTAAAGGACCGGAATATGGGTCCCGTAGTATTCGCCACATTGGGAGGGCCGGCCGGTCCCAGGTCAAATTCCTCCCAGCAAAAAGTCAGGGGATCGCCATCGGGGTCACTGCCTGAACCCGTAAGGGTAAACGGTGTGCTTTTGGGAATGGTGTAATTGGCCCCCGCGTTAACGCTGGGCACCAGGTTACCGGTAGCGGTCACCACGGCACAGGTATTGCCGGTGCCGGTGGTGGAGTAGGCCACAATCTGGTCAAAACTGCGTGTATGAAAATAGGGATCACTGTTTGGCTGGAGGTTATGCGCACCGCAAATACCGGCATACCCCATAATGGTAGAAGCGCTTCCGGGTTCATAGGCCGAGGTGGCGTCATACTGACCGGGATACCCGCTGCACAGGGTTCCGTTCCAGGTATGACCGCCGTTAAACTGGTGTCCCATTTCATGACAGACATAATCAATATCAAATGGATCACCAACGGGATTGGAAGTGCCGGTTACACCCCAGGCTTTCAACCCCCCGTTACAGGGTGAATTGAATGCGGCGCAGCCCCCTGAACTCATGGCAAAAAGGTGACCGATATCATAGTTGGCATTTCCGATCACCGCATCGATGATGGCCTGGTTTTGCGGCCGCAGATCACAGGCATCGGTAGTGGTAAAGGGATAAGGATTAGTAGTTCCCGGAAAGATCAACGCGTCATTCCCCGCAATAAAGACCATCCGGATGGAGACCTCCCGTTCATAAACAAAGTTCACCCGGTTCATGGACGTGACCATGGCGGCCATGGTCAGCGGTTTGGTACCTCCCTGGAAATTATAATAGTTACTGTCCGCCGCCAGGGCGAGCCGGTAAGTACGCAACTGTGTACCCGAAGGAATGGATGGCAACGCCGCCGCCACTTCCCTTATCAGTTGCCTGTCGTCCGGGAGGAATTCAGGCATGTATTTGCCGGGTGCTGGTACAAAATCCTTTTTAAAATAAGAAATATACGTTTCTGCGTCCCCCTTACGATATGGGTCAATGAAGACGGCACCATCCAATGTAAATATCATGGCATGAAACCCTCTTGGTGTGACGTCACACCGCACGCTCATTGACGGATCATCCACCCCCTGTCCCAGGTAAGTTTTGATTTCGGGATAGCGGGCGGCCAGTTCCGGCGCCATGACCGGCGACTCGATGATGGAAAATCGCCGGAGGCTGCCATCGGGCAATGGAAGATGCAGGATTACCTGCGATGATTTTGCATTGATTCCGGGACGCTCCATGGGTGCCTCTCTCAATACCTTGCCCAGCGCATTCATGTTGGCTGATAGCGTACGGTAAGCAACCGGAATGATGGGCCGGTCGGAATTCCTTAATTCAGGTGTTTCGGCACGGTCGCTCCAAATGGGAGGACTGTCCTGTGAATAGAGGAAATTTCCTGAACACAGTACCAGCATCAGGAGGATAAAAGCTTTACTGGCTCTCCGCAAAAAAATGTGTAATGTTTTCATGTTAGTTAAGGTTTTAATTATACAAATTAGTTGACTGTCCGGCAAAACATACCGGTCAGGTTCGTCCTGGAACGAATTCTTAAAAGCTCAGTTTAACTACTACTATTCAGGAAACGCCATCAGAGGGTAAGATTGTTCTTCTAATCAGGTACGGGGAAGAAAGAGTATTGATGGCTTGTCGCGAACGGTTACCTAAAATAATCAATTCAGGAGAGTATTCCAAAAAAATCCGGTTTAACCGATTTTCTCATATGTAACATGCGGAAAATCTCCCAGCCTTTTCAGTAAATCACTTTCCGCCGACCGGGGTATTCCGATATGCATCAGGCAAAAGAGTTCCTGTACTCGTTCAACAACCTCACAATCATATTGCCTGAGCAACCGCATCACATCATTCATTTGTGTATAATCAAACTGCAGGCGATAATGTATTAAAACCGGTTTCTTTACAATAACCGCCGCCTCCAGCGACATGGATGCCGACGTTTTGTATGCATGGATCAATCCGGGTACCCCCAGGAGGGTTCCGCCGAAATACCGGACCACGATGATCATCACATTGGTTAACTGGCGGCTGTCGATCTGTCCCAGGATAGGCCGTCCCGCCGAACCCGCAGGTTCACCGTCATCGCTAACGCGAAAATTATTTCCATCCGTTCCCAGCCGGTAGGCAAAACAATGATGTACGGCTTTGTGGTGCTCTTTTTTCAGTGCGGAGAGTTTTTCTTTAAAAACATTTACATCCGCAAGCGGGTACGCATAGGCGATAAACCGGCTGCCCCGGTCTTTGAACTCGGCGATGGAGGGACTTTCGATTGTATGGAAAAAGTTTGCAGTGTTCATGAGTTCGGAGTCGAATGTTGGGAGTCGGGAGTCGGGAGTCGGGAGTTACCCGGCCGCAGGATCATAATGCGGTCGCTGAGTATTTTCTTTTCTGAAATAGTATGGGCATCAGTGATCACAGGCGCTTTCACGCCACTGTTAATTTTGAGTTTATCATTTATAATCACCCGGGCCTCGTCCCATGTGCCCCCATCAATAAATGCATGTAACAAACGGGACCCTCCTTCAATCATAACACTCTGCAGATTCAGCCGGTACAATGCATTCATTATTTGCTGCACGGTCCCGGGTTCATTGTTTAACTGGTAATAAAAAGGTCCGGACTTTTTCTCCCGGGTTTTCGTGTACTGATCCATTTCATGCTTTACAGAGTTAAATACGATTGTCGGTACCCGCGTATCAAATAAATTCAGCGATCCCGGCAGCCGCAGACCCCTGTCTACTACGAGGCGCACCGGTGAATGCCCGGGCCATAATCTGGTCGTCAGCTGCGGATCATCCGCCAATGCCGTATTCGTACCCACCAGGATGGCCGCTTCCTCACTGCGCCACTGATGAACCAGCCGGTTGGTAAACTCATTACTGATAAACAATCGTTTTACATCACCGGGTGGTGTACCTATAAATCCATCACCCGTTTCGGCCCATTTCAAAATCACAAAAGGCCGGCGCTCTGTATGAAAAACAAAGAACCGTTTATTCATTTCCCTGCATTCCTTTTCCAGTACCCCCGTTACCACATCTACGCCCGCCGTCTGCAGTTTTTCGATCCCTTTACCGTTCACTTCCTCAAAAGGATCGCGAACGCCGATCACCACCCTGGGAATTCCAGTTCGTATGATCAGGTCCGAGCAGGGAGGCGTTTTCCCGTAATGGGCACAGGGCTCAAGCGATACATAAAGAGTTGAATCCGTGAGTAAGGACTGGTGACCGTTTTCGATAGCCCGGTTAATGCAATTTACTTCTGCATGAGGCCCTCCAAACTGCCGGTGCCAGCCTTCGCCGATGATCCTGTGCTTATGCACCAGCACGGCACCCACCATCGGGTTGGGAGCCACCCGGCCCGCCCCCTGTTGCGCCAGTTCCAGGCAGCGGGCGATGTATTTTTCGTGTGTTGTCAAGGTAAACGGGATCGGTCAAAGTTAGGCGATGCAAGGGGAAATGTTTTCAGTCGACAGTCCACAGTAGACAGTCCACAGTTTACAGAAGTGAACTTGATTATATCGATTAAAACTATTACTGTTTGCGTATTGATTATTTCCTGTTTCCTTATGGCTTTTGATTTGGCAAATCCCAATTCCCTTTTTGTCTTCTAAATGAACGTTTTCTATGTGGACTGTGGACTGTGAACTGTGGACTGTGGACTGTGGACTGTCGACTGTGGACTGTGGACTGTTTCGTAAGTTTGCCCGCATGACCTTACAGGAAGCAACTTTTCTTTTGCTGAATAAACTTCGCGGCATTTATGATGAGGGCGAGGCGTCCGCGATCACGGACCTGGTGATGGAGAATCTTACCGGTTCGGCAAAGACCGAGCGAATGATGTATAAGAGTGCGCCGATAACAACGGAAGAAGAAAACCGGTTGAATTTAATTACGGAAAAACTCCTGCAACACGAACCGGTGCAGTATGTGCTGAATGAGGCATGGTTTTGCGGGCTTCGTTTTTACGTGGATAAAAATGTACTGATCCCCCGGCCCGAAACGGAAGAACTGGTGGAATGGATCATCAGTAACTGTAAGTTCCCATTCAACAGTTTAAAAATACTCGATATTGGAAGCGGGAGCGGCTGCATTCCCATCGCATTGAAGAGAAGACTGCGAAAAGCGGAGGTATGGAGTTGTGACGTAAGCGGGAATGCGCTGGGGGTTGCGCAAAAAAATGCCGCCACACTGGGCGCCGATGTACGATTCCTGCAACTGGATTTCCTGGACCAGAATCAATGGCCACAGCTACCCGGTTTCGATATCATTGTCAGCAACCCGCCCTATATACCGGAAAAGGACAAAGCGTCCATGCAGCCTAATGTGCTGCAATACGAACCCGCACGCGCCCTCTTTGTTCCCGATAACGATCCGCTTGTTTTTTACCGGGCAATCGCCTCTTTCGGGAAAACGCATCTAAACAGGAATGGCGCCGTTTATGCGGAGATCCACGAAAACCTCGGCGCATCCGTCACTTCATTATTCCGCGAAGCGGGATATGTATGCGATTTGAAGAAAGACTTGCAGGGGAAAGAGAGGATGATAAAGGCTGTTTATGGTTTATAGTTTTTAGTTTAATGGTTTGTGGTTTATGGTTGGGTCTCCGATGGAGTAAGACATCAACAAGTTTACAGGGTCTCTTGAACCATAAACCATAAACTATAAACCACAAACTCTATTGTTCTATCCGGGCGACGACTTTCGCCGAATCCCTCTTCGCGATCCGCATCACGCGGAACACTTCCCCGTAATAAGCGCTGGTATCGGCATTGATCACGACAACAGGTGTGTCGCGGAGTACACGGTATTTCCGGATCTCCTGCGAGAGCAAGGAATCAAACTGATCGGCCGGCACCTTTTTGCTGCCGATGGCGTATTGCTGGTTCTTATCGATGGAGACCATGATATCCTGTTTGGCCTTGGTGTCCTTGGTACCTTTGGGCAGACCCACTTTTACCACGTTGGGATTGGCCAGCGTAGCCACGATCAGGAAGAACATCAGCAATATGAACAGGATATCGTTCAGCGAGTCGGTAAAGACCTCTGACGCTTCTCCCTTATGTTTTTTTCTGAATTTCATCGGGCGGACGGTTTATCGGGTGGGTTCTTGCAGGATATCCAGGAAATCGGCCGAAGCGGCCTCCATTTTATTAGAGGTCTTATCGATCTGCGTGTTCAGGTAACTGTAGGCCAGGTAGGCCCCCAGGCCGATCACGAGTCCCGTGATGGACGTAATCAGTTTGGTATAGATACCGCCGGCGATCGTGCCCACTTCAAATTCATTCGAGGTATTGATCCGGGAAAACAACTGCATCAGTCCCACGAGGGTGCCCACGAAACCAAAGATCGGGGCGGCCTTGGAGATCACGGATAAGGCGCCCAGGTTCTTCTCCAGTTTATACATCTCCAGCGTACCCACATTGTCCATGCTTTTCTCGATGCTGTCGATGGGTTTGCCGATCCGCTGGATGCCCTTGTCGATGATCCGGGCAACGGGATTATTCGTGTTCTTGGCAAAATTGCGTGCGGCCGTGATATTGCCGCTCACGATATTGTCGCGGATGATGTTCATGAAATTGGCGTCGATCCTCGCGGCATTGCGGATGGCGATGGTGCGTTCCGCGAAAACATACACGGCCACGAGCAGCATCACGGCCAGCGGGATCATGATCCAGCCCCCCATCTTGAGGAGTTCAAAAAAACTGAGGTGTCCGTCGTGATTGGTATCGCCCGATGCGAACTGGGCGGCTTGCTGCAAACTGTCGGCGGCAATTTGTAAAAGATCAAACATAATTTCTCTTCTTTAGGTGTAAAAGTAGGTGTTGAACTGAATTTGGATGACCGCCTTTATCAACAGTTCTGAATAACGCCGCGGGCTGTTTTAACCGGTAACCGGATTTAGTCGGTGCGTCAGCGAACAGGAACAGGACGGTCCATTTTCAGTGAACTGAGCATTGAACGAGAAAAATAATGCCACGTTGTACAGGGAGATGAAGTTTTAGAGTACTTTAACAGGTGGGAAAAGATTCAGGTGGTTCAAAAAGTTGAAGAGGTTCAGGTGGTTTTTTTGAACCTCCTGAACCTCTTATTTCATTCAACCCGCTACCCGCCCTTCGTACCGGCCTGCTTTACCATCAGGGCCTGGATCTGTTTCATGGTGCCTTCCATGCCGTCGGGACTACCATCGAGGAAAATGACATTCCCTTTTCCATATTCGGCGAAATTCTTGATGGCCTCGGTCCACATGCTGAAGAGGATCACATTGGTGTCGAGATTGGCCTGCTTCATCTGCTCGGCGGCTTCGGTCATACCGGTGGCCACTTCCCGGCGGAACAGGGCCACCCCCTGCCCTCTCAAACGGGCCGCTTCCTTCTCCGCTTCAGCCGCGATCTTGATGGCATTACCATCGGCCTCGGCCTGCTTGGTCTTGGTGATGAGCAGCGCCTGTCCCTCATTCTCGGCCGCGGCTTTCAGGTTGTTCGAGGCCACCACCTTGCTCATCGAATCGAGGATCACCTTGTCGAACGTGATATCGTTGATCTGAAGATCCTGCAAATGATAACCCCATTCTTCGAGCGAGTGGTCCACCTCCACCTTTACATACTGCACGATCTCCCTTCGGAGTCCGAGCACCTCGGCCTGCTTTTTAGTGGCGACAAATGAACGGATGTTTCCTTCGATAGTGCGGATGAGCGCCTGCATCAGGTCCTTTTCCGCGATAAATTTAAAGGCGACCTTCTTAATGGTTTCCTCATCCGAATTCTGCACCGAGTACAGTAACATGCTTTTGAAATACACATTGGCCTGGTCGGCGGTCACCGCCTGGAACTCGAGTTCCACGGACCGGTTTTGTATGGACACCTTTTTGAATACGGTTTCCAGGATGGGTATTTTCATGTTCAGACCCGGGCGGGCGATGCGCCGGTATTTACCGAACATGGTAATCACGCCGATATACCCCTGGTTGATCGTAAACAGGGAACCGAAGAAAATAATCACCGCCACGATGATCCACCAGTATTCCTGAAGCCAAAGTCTGAATTCCATAATTTTTGATTTAAGCGTGAAAGGTACGATAAGTTGAAGGATTTGTTTTGTACGGAGACGGGATCATCGATCAGCGTGAATTAAAACCCCGTGATATCCGGAAGATTCAATCTGGTTTCCTGAAAACATGTTACGAAACCATAAGAAAACAGGGATCCTGTTTAGCCCTTTGGGGTCAGGGGGCTTTTTCCTCCCAAATACGTACCAGGTGTACCATCGTTTCGACCGCTTTATTCATATCCTGAACGCTGATATGTTCCAGTTTCGAGTGAATTCCCTGTTCCCCCGCAAAAAGGTTTGGGCAGGGCAGCCCCATAAAAGAAAACCGGCTGCCATCCGTACCACCCCGGATGCTTTCCATTTTCAGCTTGAGCCCGGCCCTTTGAATGGCTTCTTTTGCATATTCCACTACCTGGGGGTGCAGATCGAGCACTTCTTTCATATTGCGGTATTGTTCCGTAACGATAAATTCAAAGGAAGCCTTGGGGTGGGTTCGCATACGCTCCTCTATCTGGGTTCGCAGGTAGTCCTCTTTTTTAACCAGCCCGGCGGTTTCAAAATCGCGGATGATAAACTCAATTGTGCATTTCTCCGCAATTCCCTCCACCCTTACCGGGTGAATAAACCCCCGTTTTCCGTCGGTCGACTCCGGTGATAACCGGTCCTTGGGGAGAGCGGCCAGTATTTCTCCGGCGATCTTCATCGCATTCACCATCTTCCCTTTTGCATAACCGGGATGGGCGATCACGCCGTGAATGATGACCTGTACCCCGTCTGCGCTGAATGTTTCATCTTCAAGCGAACCGGCGTCGCCCCCATCGAGCGTATAGGCAAAATCGGCGCCTAGTTTTTTCAGATCAGCTTTGGCGGTGCCCTTTCCCACTTCCTCATCCGGGGTAAATAATATTTTGATCTCCCCGTGTTTGACCTCATCATGTGTTACCAGGAAATGGGCGAGATCCATGATCTCCGCCACGCCGGCCTTATCGTCCGCGCCCAGTAAAGTGGTGCCGGATGCAGTTATGATATCGTTTCCGATCTGCGTCTTCAGATAAGGGTAATCCTTTACGTTCAATACCTGTGCGCGGTCATCCGGTAACACGATATCCTGTCCCTGGTAATTCCGGTGAAGGATCGGTTTAACGCCAGTTCCGCTGCAATCCGGCGCGGTATCCACATGCGCGCAGAAACAGATCACAGGAACTTTTTTTTCTGAATTGGAAGGGATCGTGGCATATACATAACCCCATTCATCCATATGCGCGTCGTCAATACCCATGGCCCGGAGTTCTTCCGCCAGCAGGACCGAAAGCTCCTTTTGTTTGGCAGTTGTTGGCCAGGTATTGGACTGGGGGTCGCTCTGCGTATCTATCTGCACATAACGCATGAACCGTTCTGCGGCTGTAAACGTGTAGTTTTCAAGCATATTAATCGTTTAGGGGGGAGCGAATATACGACATTCGGGGCCGCCGGTGGAAACCGTTTGCCCAATAAACGGATAATTTCTACCTTATACACTTAAACCAAAACTTACCGACATGAAAAAATGGCTGATCGGCTCCCTGGTTGGAGCCATTCTGATTTTCGGTTGGCAGTTCCTGTCATGGACCATGCTGGGTATTCATGATAAGGAAGCCCGCTACACTCCGGCACAGGACAGCATCGTGAATTTTCTTTCCGGTACCCTGAAAGATGACGGGATATATATGATTCCTACCGTGGCACCCGGTACTTCCATGAAAGAAGGTATGGAGATGGGTAAAAAAATGGACGGAAAGCCCTGGGCGACCGTGATGTACAAAACTGCCTACAAACACGATATGGCCATGCCCCTGATCCGGGGATTCCTGATCGATCTGTTCCTGGTATTTTCCCTGATCTACATCCTGACCCGGGCGGGTACACCAACCGGTCTCCGGGTATTTGCTGGATCCGTTGCTGTTGGACTGGTTACCTTTTTGTGGGGGCCCTACACGATGCATAACTGGTACCAGACTCCGACCGAAACCCTGACCGGTCATTTAATCGATTCACTGGCCGCCTGGGGATTGGCCGGCATCTGGCTCGGATGGTGGTTGAACCGAAAATAAAAAGTAACATCCCATAAAAAGAGCCCGGGTACTTTAAAAGCATCCGGGCTCTTCAATTACTATTCCTGCTGATTATATCAGGGCATTATGATCAGGGGACTTCCGCCCACGATCTCCACGAGTTCGAGATCAAAGACAAGGTCCTTTCCGGCCAGGGGATGATTGGCATCCAGCATCACGGATGTTTCCCTGATCTCGGTGACCGTTACCTGGAACTGCTGTCCCTGCCCGTCACTCATCAATAACGGCATGCCCTGCTCCAGTTCCATATCAGTGGGGAAACGGTCTTTCGGCATATCGATCATCATATCCGGGTTTCTGGCTCCATACGCTTCATCATAGGGAATATTGATGGTTTTTTTATCACCCACCGTCATTCCGGTCACTCCTTCGTCGAAGCCCTTGATCACCATCCCGCTGCCCACTTCAAATTCCAGCGGTTCCCTGCCCTCGGATGAATCAAATGTTTCACCGGATGTAAGTTTGCCATGATAATGCACTTTTACTTTATCCCCTTTCTTAACCTGTTGCATGATATTTTTTATTAATTGATGAACCCGCAAGGTAGCCATTTAAATCAATGCAACCATTCCCATATTTTACATGGTCTTAATCAAAATTTTCAGGACATTTGAAAATATGAGCAACCTCATTTCACGTAAAAGAGTACTTCTCTTTTTATTCCTGTTCCCCTCACTCGCCGGAACGGCGCAACAATTTCAGCCCGCATCTACCGGCACCCAGGAAAGGATCGTCCCGGCCGCCGAAAGGATCCGGGTTTACCTGCCGCTGATAAAAGGCAGAACAGTAGGCATTTTTGCCAACCAGACTTCCATGGTGGGAAATACGCACCTGGTAGATACCCTTCGCAGCCTTGGCATTGATATCAAGGTGATCTTTGGTCCCGAGCACGGTTTCCGTGGCACGGCCGATGCCGGCGAAAAAGTGGGGAATTATATTGATGAAAAAACCGGCATCCCGGTAGTCTCCCTGTATGGACCCAAGAGACGGCCCTCGGCCGAAGATGTAAAGAACGTGGATGTGCTGATCTTCGACATACAGGATGTGGGTGTTCGCTTCTACACCTTTATTTCATCCCTTGAAGAATTCATGGAAGCGGCCATGGAACTGGGCAAACCGCTGATGATCCTGGACCGACCCAATCCCAACGGTCATTATGTGGACGGACCGGTGCTGGACCTGAAATACCGATCATTCGTTGGCCGTCAGCCGGTGCCGGTGGTGTACGGAATGACCATAGCCGAATACGCTATGATGATCGCCGGCGAAAAATGGCTGAGTGAAAAGGCGAACGCCAAATACGCCTATTACAAGACCGCGGAGAATTCGGCCGACACCCCTTTTCACTTCCAGGTGATCAAATGCCAGAATTATACGCATAAAAGCAAATACGTGCTGCCGGTAAGGCCGTCGCCCAACCTGCCCAATATCCAGTCCATTTATCTTTACCCGTCCACCTGTTATTTCGAAGGCACAGTGTTGAGCGAAGGCCGGGGAACGCCCAAACCCTTCCAGGTCTTTGGTCACCCTTCGCTCCCAAAGGATCTTTATGCATTTACGCCTAACCCCAACGAGGGAGCGAAGAGTTCTAAACTATATGGCCAGTTGTGCTACGGTTGGGATCTTTCCGGAACACCGGAAGAAGTGGCAGCCAGGGTGAATGATAAGGTACAGCTGAAATGGCTGATAGAAGCCTATCGCCTGTTTCCCGACAAGGAAAAATTCTTCATTATTCCCAAGTCGGGAAAAATGGAGGATTCATTCTTTTCCAAACTGGCTGGCAACAACGAACTCTGGCAACAGGTAAAGAACGGCGTTCCGGAAGAAGAGATCCGGAAAAGCTGGGAGCCCAAACTCAGCGAGTTTAAGAAGATCAGGAAAAAATACCTGCTGTACGAAGATTTTGAATGAGCTATTAACCCCTGCCCTATGTCACTCAACTACCGGTTGCTGTTTCTTTTCAGCGTACTCCTGTTTTCCGTTGATCAGGTAAACGCCCAGGTCCGGCCCGTTACGCTGCCCTGGAACCCCCGCGCCATTACAGTAGACGAATCGGATAATCTTTACGTGGAATTTGAGGATATGCTGATGCGAATCATGCCGGATGGGAGTTCCGCCATGATCACAGACAATATTGCCAAAGATTTCCGCGGTTCGGTGCGCCCGTATATCAACATGATGACCACCGACCAGGCCGGTAATATTTATGTAGCCCGGAATTTTGACAACGAGATCTGGGTTATGAGTCCCGCCGGGAAATTTTCTATTCATGTAGCGGAAGAACGTCGTCAGTCTGCCTGGGCCGCACCGGCCAGGCACCTGTTTGACCCCGGCTCCATTGAATACATGGTATCGGATAAAGCCGGTAATATCTATTACGCGGAAACACTTCCCAAAGAAAAGGAGACCAACCGGCTCAGAACTTCAGCCTTTCACCGTATTGACACAAAAGGGGAACGGAAAACCTATATGACACCGGCTGGTGACACCATCAAAATCAACCAGGTGACCGGGATTGGGATCGATGCATCGGGTAACCTTTATGTCAGCAATGTTAAAGAAAGGTGCATTAAGAAAATTACACCCGGAGGTGAGGTGACGGTAGTGGCCGGACAATGCGGAAAGAGGGATACCTGTCCAGTTTATACCCAGGGGGATGTAAGTAAGGCCGAACTGGTACAACCCGCACCGATTGTTTTTAACAGCAAAGGGGAACTGTTCTTTGCCGACGAACGGATGAACCGGATCATCAAAGTGGCCGGCAATAAAGTGACCACCGTGGCCGGAAGCAGCCTGATACAACCCTGCGGTTCCAATATCGCAGGGCGATCGAAAGAGGGTTATAAGGACGGGAAAGCGCTGATGGCACTGTTCAATTTCCCTGAAAAAGTCCAGTTGGCCATTGACAGCCGGGATAACATTTACATACTGGACGGCGGGAATCATGCCATCCGCAAACTGACACCCGATGGAATTGTAACGACCATCGCGATCCGTCCGTAATGAAATTGATAAATCCGGTTTGTTTTAACTCAGCAGTACATATGAAAAGGATTTCCAGAAATTTCTCACTGTTGTTTATTTCCATCCCGCTTTTCCTCCGGGTATCGGCACAGGGCATTGAAAATTTTGACCTGGCCAGCTACCGGCCTGGCACCGGATGGAAAAAAGAACTCCGTAACGATGTTGTTACATATACCAAAACCAATTCCCGCAGCGGGGGGTATTGTGTGATCGCTGTTTATAAAAACATTGCCAGCCTGGGCAGCACGGATAAAGATTTCGACAGCGAATGGAAAACACTTATAACTGACCGGTTTTCAGTCAAAGGCACCCCGCAATACAGTTCCGGCAAAAGACCGGATGGCTGGTTTTCCAAAGCCGGCGCCGCTTCTATAAATGACGGCAATGGAGATGCCATCGCACTATTGAGCGTATTCACCTACAGCGGGCGTATGGTCAGCGTGCTCACCCTGATGAATAGAGAAGAATACCTTACCGATTCGGACAGGTTTCTAAGCTCCCTGCAATTTAAAAAACCGTTGACTGGAATTACCGACAACACTCCTCCCCCCGTTCCCGTACAAAAATCAACCGGGAGCGGGATCAGCATTTCCACATCCAACTTTGATGACGGCTGGACCTCCACCATTCAACGCGATTGGGTGATGGTCCAAAAAGGCAACACCCGGGTTTACCTCTATTATTTTTTCCCTCTCGGAGAAGATATGCGCCCGCCTTATGGAAATATCCGCGACAACCTCTGGAACAAAGTTGTAAAGCAGCGTTTCAATATTATCTCGGAGAATGAGAGCCGCAAAACCATGATCAATGAATGGAAAGAAGGAGAAGCAATTGAAAAAGAAACGGGAGAAAAAGTATACCTCGCCATGAGTTGGACCGGTGGTTTTTACCTGGCGGTTACGCCCGACCGGCAAACCTCCTACCAGCTTTTCCCGACGCCTGACGATCTTAACAATATGACCCGCTATAATAAATTCGCGGTGGCCGCGAAGGATATTACCGGAACCTGGCAAAGCGGCGGCAGTCAAACCGTTCAATGGTACAATGAAACCACCGGGTTTTATACCGGCGCCAGCCTGGCGGCCAGCAGTGCCGTATTTTCTTTTGCAGTGAATGGCGTTTACTCCAGCGTTCACAATGGCGCCACGGGTGCGGTAGTGGGCGGAATGAATACCTTCCAGCAAAAATACAGTGGCAAATACAGTGTAAGCAACTGGAAAGTTTCTGCCACCAACCGTTACCAGGGGCGTTCCGATAATTTTGATGCGCATTTCCAGGCGGTACGGGGAGGGCGATTACTCTATCTCAATAATAACCGGGGAGAGAATTACCTCCTGGTCAAAACAAAATAGTTTCAACCTGTCCTGGTTGTTGTCCGTTGCTATACCTTCGCTCCAATGAAAGATTTCCGGTCATTGCGGATCGTTTTCATGGGCACACCCGAATTCGCAGTCGCTTCGCTCGATGCGCTGGTGAAAGCCGGCTGCAATATCGTTGGAGTGATTACCGCGCCCGATAAACCCGCCGGTCGCGGCATGAAGCTAAATGAGAGCGCGGTAAAAAAGTATGCGGCCGCCCACCAGCTCAGGATCCTTCAACCCGAAAGACTGAAGTCATTGCAATTCCTGGAAGACCTGCGCGAACTCAAAGCTGATTTACAGGTGGTGGTCGCTTTTCGCATGCTGCCCGAGTTCGTCTGGAACATGCCTCCCCTGGGAACCATCAACCTGCACGGAAGCCTGCTGCCGCAATACCGGGGCGCCGCGCCGATCAACTGGGCCATTATCAACGGTGAAAAAGTAACTGGTGTCACCACATTTAAGCTCAAACACGAAATAGATACGGGCGATATCCTGCTCCAGGAAAGTTTGCCCATCGGGGATGACGAAACCGCCGGTGAGGTATACGACAGGATGAAAGTGATCGGCGCACAATTACTGGTAAAAACCATCCGCGGTCTCGCAGACGGCACCCTTAAAGAAACCCCGCAACCACCGGCTGAAGATGGGAAACATGCGCCGAAGATCAGTACCGAAACCTGCCGCATCAACTGGAGCGACCCCGTGGAAAGCATTCATAACCTCGTTCGGGGATTGAGTCCCCACCCCGCAGCCTTCACCATCATGAACGAGAAAATGCTTCGCATCTTCCGGACAAAAAAGGAGATTGTTTTCCCCGAAGGCACCGAAGGCGATTATGAAACGGACGGCAAATCTTTCCTGAAATTCGCCTGTGCTAACGGCTATATTCACCTCCTGGAGGTGCAACTCGAAGGAAAGAAAAGAATGGGCATAGAAGATTTCCTGAGGGGTTACCGTTTTGGCAATGGTGCCGAAAAGAATCAGTAATTCACTTTTACGATAAATTTATCCTGCTCGCTGATCTCGAGCGCGGAGGCCGCCGCGTTGCTGATGCGGATATCGAAACCTTCATTCTGGCGGATACCCGCCATTTCACCCAACACTTTCGCATATACGGCCCTGTTAGTGGCCGGGTTGATCACTTTAACTATGGTGCCGGGCTGTACTTTGTCGATGAGCAGATAATATTTGGCGTCTTCCCAGCCGCTGGTGGTTTTAAAAATACCGGCGGTGACCGTTTCATCTTTTACGGCCGGCTGAGTTCTGACCTGCTGTTCAAAATGCGTTTTGAAATAACCCTGCCCCTCCACCAGGGGCTTCCGGATTTCCTTTACAGCCGGCGCCTCTTTTTTTTCCTCCGATTTTACCTCGGCCTCTGCTATTTTCTTTTCTTCCTTTTTCGAAATGTCCTCAGCCACTGCGATCGCCGGATCGGGCTGCACCTCAGTGGAAACAGCCGGGTCCGCTGCCGGTGGGGAGGATTTAATGGTGACGGACTTCATTTCCCTGCTCATTAAAAACCCGATGATCAGTTTGCTGTCCTTTTTCAACTTATCACCCGAAAGGTTATTCCAGGCAATCAGGCTGGCGGGAGGCACATTGTTAATTTTCCTGCTGACGGATGACAATTCTTCGTTATCCCCTACTTTATAATAAACCGGGGTGCCGGTATTACCCCTCTGTGTGAAATTCGTATCCAGTAAAGGGATCCTGATCTTCTGATCGATATTCAACCCTTTGTTCATCTCCAGTTTATTAAAGCCGGCGATGGACTTCGGGTGCAGGTTATACAAACGGCCGATGGAATAATAAGTTTCCTTTGCCACCACTTTATGCTCCAGGTAAAGCCCCTTGTCGCTGCTTTTGGCAACCAGCTCACCTCTTTGGGCAAACAATACAAACCCGGGAATGAGTGTAAACAGGAGAAAGAAAGCGTGTTTCCTCATACAGACAAGATTTGAAACGCAAAGATGAGGATTTTTTACCAGCCGGGCACCTCAGTTCTCCTTTAATATCCGCGATTCCTTCGGATAATAATTGTTGATCCGGTTAGATAACACATTTAACCAGCCAAGCGGCTGATCTTCATAAGCTGCCAGGTGCCAGCCCCTGCTATTTACGGATATTCCCGGGTCCTTTCGCTGCAGGTATTTAATCGCTTCTTCATAATGAAGCGCGGCCCGCGGTACGTTTTCACTAACGCGCCGGCTCAAGGCCAATGCATGATCCGGCAGAAATTTATCGCGTACAAGTTCACCGGCCAGCACCCCGGAGTACAGTAAACGCGCAGTATCCCGGAACACCAGGAAATCATCTGCCAGCATGCGCGGCCAGGCATACACGGTGTTTTCGTGCTTTATCAACCGAAATCCTTCCGTGTTCATCCACCGCCCGATAATTCCCACTTCTCCGGTTCCCGCATAGACCGGTTTACGTTTTAATTTCACCGGGCGGAGTTCTTCACCCGTTCGTTTCCTGAAACAGGAAATATAAAAACCTTCTCCCCGGGTTTTTCCGGGCCAGCACCGGTAACCCATACCCGTATCAGTAATTCCCCATGCGGGATCAATGACCAACGGTACATAATCAAGTGAAAACTCATCCCGGAGCCATCGGGTGATATCCTCATCCTCTTCCTTCGAGTAGGAACAGGTGGAATAGATCAGCACGCCTCCTTTTTTCAGCGCGGGGAGTATGTCGGCCAGGATCCGTTGCTGCCGTTGCGAGCACAGTTGTACATGATGCAGGCTCCATTCCTTTACCGATTCGGGGTCTTTGCGAAAAAGCCCGCTCCCGCTGCAAGGGGCATCCACTACGATACAGTCAAAATAGGCGCCCAGGTGAAAAAAATCCTTTGGGTCGCTATTCGTTACGGCCACGTTCTCGCATCCCCATTTGATAATATTTTCACGCAGCACCATCGCCCGGGAACGGATCACGTCATTGCTTACCAGCAAACTCTCATCGGAGATCAGGGATTGTATATGCGTGGATTTTCCCCCCGGGGCGGCGCTGAGATCAAGCACCCGGAGTGGCTGATCCAGGTCGAGCAATTGCTCGAGGGCCTGTTCCAGTAACATGCTGCTGGCTTCCTGCACATAATAACAGCCTGCATGAAAAAACGGGTCGAACGTAAAGGAAGGACGGGTATCAAGATAAAAACCGGTGCCTGCCCAGGGAACCCGTTTCAAACCGCTGACCGGCTGACCTGCGACGGAACTTATTGTTTTGCGGGGGTTCAGGCGAACGGAAATGATCGTCTCCGGCCTGTTATGCGCTGCCGAAAATAAATCCGCGTTAAACCCGGGCAACCCGGTCAGCGATTCCAGTAATGCGGCTGGTAACTGCACGCCCCAAAACTATACACCACAGACAATAAACTACAAACTTTTTATCTCCGTAACCAGGTCCTGGAGCACTTTCTTGGCATCCCCGAACAACATGGAAGTCTTGGGCTGGAAGAACAATTCATTTTCAATTCCCGCATAACCCGGTTTCATACTCCGCTTGTTCACGATCACATTTTTCGCCAGGCCCACATCCAGGATCGGCATTCCGTATATAGGAGAAGACGGATCCGTTTTCGCCGCCGGGTTCACTACGTCGTTGGCTCCCAGGATCAGCACCACATCCACGGATGGGAACTCCTCGTTGGCCTGCTCCATTTCGATCAGTTTATCGTAACTCACGTCCGCTTCGGCCAGCAACACGTTCATATGACCCGGCATCCGTCCGGCTACGGGATGTATGGCATATTTTACCTCCACTCCTTTTGCTTCCAGCATTTTTTGCAGTTCATGACAGGTATGCTGCGCCTGGGCCACGGCCAGTCCGTAACCGGGAACGATCATCACTTTATTTGCAAAACTCATTACTACTGCCGAATCATTCAGGGTGATCTCTTTAAAGGAACCCTGATCTTTTTTCCCGGCCGACGCACCCCCGCCCCCGAATGATCCGATCAGTACATTCACGAGCGAACGGTTCATGGCCTTGCACATAAGTACGGTAAGGATGGTTCCCGCAGCGCCCACCAGGATGCCGCCCGTGAAGACCACTTTATTGTCGTACAGGAATCCGCCGCAGGCGGCCGACAACCCGCTCAGGGAATTCAGTAAAGAAATAACCACCGGCATATCCGCGCCCCCGATCGGCATCACGAAAAACACCCCATAGAGCAGTGTCAGCAGGAAAACCACATAAAACAGAATGTTACTGTACTCTGATTGCAGGTTAGATGAGATATAAACCGATAAAGCGATGCTCGCCACCAATATCAGAATATTGACGATATGCTGTCCTTTGAAAGCAAAATCCCTGACCCGGCCGCTGAGCTTCCCCCAGGCGATCATGCTCCCGGAGAATGTAATGTTACCCAGTATGATTCCCGAAAAAAGAATAGCCATGATCCCCGGGGTGGCCATTTCACGGGGGAAACCGAGTTCTGCCAGGTGATTGAATTCGATGACCGAGATCAGTGTTGCGCTGGCGCCTCCCAAACCATTGAACAGGCTAACCATTTCCGGCATGGCCGTCATCTTCACTTTTTTAGCGGCCAGCACACCGATTACGGCCCCGGCGAGGATTCCGCCAAAAATCCAGGCATGATTACGCAGCAATTGTCCCTCGCCGTCACGAAACAGGAAGATCGTTCCCAAAATAGCCGCCAGCATTCCCGCCCCTGCCACCATATTACCCGAGCGGGCAGATGCCGGGTTCGACATCATTTTGAGTCCCATGATGAATGTTACGGCGCCAATTATATAAACGATACTAAGGATTGAAAGACCCATCGTAAATTATTTATTCCGGTTATTTTTTCTTTTTGAACATTTCCAGCATCCGGTCCGTGACCACAAAACCACCCACTACGTTGATAGTTCCCAGTATGACCGCAAGCAGCCCCAGTATCAGCGCCAGGTAATTATTACTGTCGGCCCGCCCCATCACGATGATGGCCCCCATGATAACGACCCCGCTTATGGCGTTGGCATGGCTCATCAGCGGGGTGTGCAATACGGCCGGCACACGCGCGATCACCACAAACCCGAGAAAAATGACCAGTACCAGAATATAGATCATCTGTTCGTTGGCATAAATCCATTTCAATACGCTTTCCATGTTATCATTTTAATTTTTCAGCAATTTTTTACTCTTTCATGCACGAGCTCCCCGTTATGAGTGATGCAACAACCTTTTACCAGGTCATCCTCCCAGTTCAATTGCAGACTGCCGTCCCTGCCGGTGATCAGTTGCAGGAAATTCAGTACGTTTTTTCCATACACTTTGCTGGCATCCGATGGCATGGTGGACTGCAGCGAAGAATGACCGATGATGGAGACGCCGTTATACTGCACCGTTTCATTATCCTTCGTAAATGGCGTGTTACCCCCTGTCGCGGCCGCAATATCCACTATAACGGATCCCAGGCGCATGGCTTTCAGCATTTCCTCGGTGATCAGCACGGGTGCTTTTTTCCCGGGGATCTGCGCGGTGGTAATAACGATATCGGCTTTGGCAATACTCTCTGCGATCTTTTGCTGTTGTTTTTGTTTATATTCTTCCGTTTGCTCCACGGCATAGCCCCCACCCTTGCTGGCATCGGCGGCGCCCTCCACTTCAATGAATTTGGCGCCCAGGCTCATCACTTCCTCCTTTACCGCCGGACGGGTATCAAATACTTCCACTACCGCGCCCAACCTCTTAGCCGTTGCGATGGCCTGCAGACCGGCCACTCCGGCCCCCAGGATCATCACCCGGGCAGGTTTAATGCTTCCGGCTGCGGTCATAAACATGGGAAAATATCGGGGATATGCATTCGCTGCGGTGAGTACCGCCTTATAGCCCGCGATATTGGCCTGCGAACTCAGCACATCCATCGCCTGAGCCCGGGTGGTGCGGGGCAACATGTCGAGCGAAAAAACAGTCAGGCCCCCGGCCGCCCAGCGCCGCATCAGCTCGACCTGGTATAGCGGTTGATAAACACCAACGAGGATTTTCGATTTCAGTTTCCCGGGATCCGCTTCGGCCGGGGCGTGAATCGTTAACAGGATATCCGCTGTTGAAAAAATTTCATCCCGGCTGGCAATCTTCGCTCCGGCCGATGTATATTCCGCATCACTGCAAAAGGAATGCTCCCCCGCCCCTTTTTCAACCAGGACGGCGACTCCTTTTTTAATCAGCGATGCGACAGATTCGGCAAGAAGGGATACTCTGGTTTCATGGGCGGGTTCCTTCAGCAATCCAACAGTCATAGAGGGAAATTTGATTCAGTAAAATTCGCTTTGAAGATAATGATTTTTAAAATCGGACGGTGAAATGCTGTTTTTCATGAAATTCCTTTCGGAAAAGAACGATGCCGATAAAAAAAAGATCGATCGTGCAGCGAACCGACGGGTGGCCCTGGATGGTCTCCCATGCCTGTTCCATTTCCCCGCTCCAGTGAATATCATCAAACACCAGGATCGTGTCATTATGCGTCTTTGACAACAGGGCCTGGAAATAAGCCTCCGTCGGCAATCGCCGGTGATTGCCGTCAATAAATGCAAGGTCGAGCCGGGCAATTCCCCCCAGCACCTTTTGTAATGTATCGTCAAAATTTCCCTGTACCATGGTTATGTTTCCCAGTCCCATTTTCTCAAAATTTTCCATGGCGATCCGGGCAATCTCCGGCACACCCTCGAGCGTATACACAGGAACAGCAGGATCGGCCAGCGCAAGATAGGTGGTGGTGATACCCAGGGAAGAGCCCATTTCCAGGATCGTGGCGGGCTGGTAATGGCGGGCTATACGAAAAAGCAGCTGGCCGAATTTTTTCGATTTTGCCGCATGCCGGGCAATGGATGCGACAGCACGCCGGTTCCCTTTATGAATGGCCGAACCGGCCCCCATGTCATTTACATAAACCGTGCGCGGGTCATTCCGCATTTGCTTTCGAAGGGATTCGGCAACCGCATAAGCGTCATAATGCGAGTGGTCGTTCAACACCCTGCTGATAAACTCAAACAGGAACGGCGAATGGATGCCATGTCCTTTTCCGCTTTGGGAGGAAAAGAGATAATTAAGGTATTTAGCGGCCAGCCTCGTTTTAGAATACATGCCGGTACATGGTGATAATAGTAGTCAAATCCGTTCCCACACCTGGAATGAATGATTATAGGCATTCTTTTCATCCGCTTCATGGTTCTTCTGGCTCACCAGGTACCATTGTTTCGGATCAATCGGGGGAAAAAACGTATCACCCTCCGGATCCGCCTCCACGCGGGTAAGATAGATCCTCCTGGCCCGGTCAAACAAGGCCCGGTAGATTTCACCCCCGCCGATCACCATCACTTCCTTCGCGTCCGTTTCTTTTGCTACGAACAATCCGTCCTCGATCGAACTGACGGGAACGGTGCCCGCTTCCTTCCAGCCGGGTTGCCGGGAAACGACAATATTCTTCCTTCCGGGTAGCGGTTTGCCGAGCGATTCAAAGGTTTTTCTTCCCATCAGCACCGGCATCCCCCAGGTGATGTTTTTAAAATGCCGCATGTCGTTGGGCAGATGCCAGGGCATCCTGCCATCCTTCCCGATAGTGTTGTTGGTGGCGGCCGCGACGATAAGAGAAATGTTCATATCCCTGTTTAATGTCTTAAAGTTTACAT
>CAYRHU010000010.1:0-17127 GCA_964424155.1 uncultured Chitinophaga sp. | reverse complement strand
GCCGCGACGATAAGAGAAATGTTCATATCCCTGTTTAATGTCTTAAAGTTTACATTTTCCTTTCCCCTGCAAAGGTAACCGGCATGTATTTGAACAGGTAATAAATCCCAAAAAAACGGATTAGAAAAGACAGATCCGGATTTAAACGGCCACGGGCGCCTTGATGGCAGGGTGACACTGGTAATTCTCCAGTGTGAAATCACTGAAACGGAACCCGAAGATATCCTTAACATCCGGATTCAGTTTCATCTGCGGTAAGGGATAAGGGGTTCTGCTTAACTGCAGGTTCACCTGCTCCATATGATTGTTGTAGATATGAACGTCCCCGAATGTGTGAATGAATTCCCCCGGCTCCAGGTCACAAACCTGCGCGATCATCAGCGTCAGCAAAGCGTATGAAGCGATATTGAAAGGAACACCCAGGAATACATCGGCGCTGCGCTGGTACAACTGGCAACTGAGCCTCCCTTCCGCCACGTAGAACTGGAACAGGGCATGACAGGGCATGAGCGCCATCTCCGGTAAATCGGTCACGTTCCACGCACTAATAATGAGGCGGCGGCTGTCGGGATTAATCCGGATCTGCCTGATAAGTTCGCTGACCTGGTCCACCGTTTTCCCGTCCCTGCCCTCCCAGCTGCGCCATTGCTTGCCATAGACCGGGCCCAGTTCCCCTTTTTCATCGGCCCATTCGTTCCAGATGCTGACACCGTTTTCCTTCAGGTAAGCGATATTGGTTTCCCCCTTCAGGAACCACAAAAGCTCATGAATGATGCTTTTCATGTGTACTTTTTTGGTTGTCACGAGCGGAAAACCGTCCCGCAGGTCGAACCGCATCTGGTAACCGAATACACTCCTTGTTCCGGTTCCGGTGCGGTCGGTTTTCAAAGCTCCCTTCTCCAGGATATGCTTCAGCAGGTCAAGATATTGTTGCATACCTGCAAGGTAAAACAAAGCAATCGGCCGCGAACAACAAGGGTTGTGCTGTTCAAAAACTGTGAATTGAGAACAAACATTTCATGAATTGATTAAAATCAGCCCTGTCCCGGCTGTACCGGGCTAACTTGAACCTGATAAAAAAATCATTGTCATGATTAATTCAAGAAGATTTTACAAGGAACTGGGCAATCTCTTTTATGCCATAGCCGCCGCCGATAAAAAAATAAGTGAGAAAGAGAAAAAAGCGCTGGATGAGGAAGTGCAGTTTGCCTGGAAACATTACGATCATACGACCGACCGGTTTGGTACCGACCGGGCATTCCTGATTGAGTTTGAATTTGAAACGATGGAAGACAATGATGAACCGGCCGGACCGGCCTATGAATCATTCGAAACCTTTTTCAGGGAACACGAACCGGAGATCGACATGCAAACACGAACCCGGATCTTCAACAGCGCGAGGCATATCGCGGAAGGAGTGAGAAAGATCAATCATGAAGAGCTGGACTACCTGGTCCGTCTTAAAAAACTGCTGAAGATTTAATCGTTTTGTTTCCTTCTTTTCAGTTCCTTTTCGATCAATCCCAGTTCCCTGCCGGTTTGTCCTTTTACCGATGTGTTTTCCTGGGCCCGGCGCATCAGGTACGGAACCACATCCCGGATCGGTCCAAACGGAAGGTATTTGCTTACGCTGCATCCGGCATGAGCGAGGTTGAAAGTGATATTGTCGCTCATCCCGTACAACTGGCTCCAGTGCACATGCGGGTGCTTCAAGGGAAGACCTTTTTCCAGTAAAAGCTGCGCCGCATACAAATTGCTGTACTCGTTATGCGAGGCGACCACCAGCGCGATCCGGTCGATATGATCGATGCAGTACCGGATGGCCGCGTTGAAATCCCGGTCGCTGCTTTCCTTGTCGGGCTGGATCGGAGAAGGGTAATTCATTTCCGCCGCCCGCTTTCTTTCTTTTTCCATATAAGCGCCCCTCACCAGTTTAGACCCGAGTATGAAACCCCTTTCCACGGCGGCTGCATGACTGTCCTTTAGAAACTGCATCCGGTCATGACGGTAATGCTGCAGGGTATTGTACACCACGCATTTTTTCTTATTAAAGGTGTCCATCATTAGAATGACCAGCGCATCCACCGGGTCCTGTATCCAGGTTTCTTCCGCATCGATGAAAACACCCACATCCTTTGAAGCGCCGGTTTCGCAGACACGCATCACCCGGTGCCGCACCCGGTGCCATTCCTCCCTTTCCGCCTGATCCAGTTGATCCACCGCACGCAGGAATCGTTTCATCAGCGACCCTTCGGAAGCGTGCATCAGGGTATCCAGTTTCTCCAGCAAACTAAACCGGGCAAAACCCGTAACCTTTACGCTCATATAGGGAATGTTGGGCTGGGTGGCGGCGTAATTGATTACCCGTATGAACTCTTCACAGGCATGATCAAAATTATCCTCGCCTTCCTTCCCTTCCACCCCGTAATCGAGTATGACCTGCACATTGAACTCCCCCAGGCGTTTGGCCACCACCGCCGTTTCCTCCAGTGTTTCCCCTCCGACAAACTGGTCGAATATCGTACGGCGGATCAGTCCTTTCACCGGCAATCCGGCGCGGATAGACCAGGGCGCCAGGCGTGTACCGAGTTTCACCAGCCAGGGTTTTGACATCAGCGAAAAAAGAAAACGGGATTTCCGGAGCTGTTTTTCGGATTTGTACTCAAAAGCAAATTCGGTGTTGTCGAATGAGATCGGGGGGAGAACGGTACTCATATGGCAAATTGAGTTGCAAAAATAGCCTAAAGGCGTTTTTCCATAGTATGAGCATAGTCACAATTTTTAAGGACAGGGATCAGCCTCCGGGAACGGATAAACACCCTTATCGGCTTATCTTTGCCGGTATGCTGAAAATGGAACCCAGAAAAGCCTCGGGTAGTCTGACCGTTATGACGGAGATCGTACTCCCCAACGATACCAATGTATTTGGGAACCTGATGGGCGGCCGGTTGATGTACTGGATGGATATCGCGGCGGCATTGTCCGCACAAAAGCATTGCAACGCACCTGTTGTTACCGCATCGGTTGACAATATTTCCTTTGAAAATCCGATCAAACTCGGCAACGCCGTACATATTGAAGCCAAAGTAACCCGGGCCTTTAACAGCTCAATGGAAATACATCTTCGGGTCTGGGGCGAGGACCTGACACAGCAATACCGTTATAAAAGCAATGAAGCCTATTATACATTTGTCGCCCTCGACCCCAATCGTCGGCCCCGTCCTGTCCCGGGATTAATTCCGGAAACGGATGAAGACAAAAAACTTTTTGATGGCGCATTGCGCAGGAGACAACTCCGGCTGATCCTGGGTGGAAAACTAAAACCCGATGATGCGACGGAACTAAAGGCCCTGTTCACCCGGGAATAATATCTTTTTGAAAATGCAACCGCTGTGCGAGCCGGAAGCGGAATTTAATTTATTAGATCCGTAGCTGATCTATTTATCCGCCGTTTCCCAGTGATGCTTACCCATCATCATGTATTTCCTGCTTTGCTCGATCGAATCCATTACCTGCGCCAGGATGTCCTCCGCCGGGGCGTCATAATCAATGGCAAGCGGTTCTTTAAACGTTATATTCAGTTGTGATCCCCTTTTTTTGAATTTTAATCCTTTTTTATTGAAGGCCCTCCAAAAACCGCTGATCACCACGGGTATCACAACCGGACGGGTCTGCTTGATGATCATCGCGGTACCCTTACGGCCCGGGGCGTAAGGTTTGGTGGTTCCCTGCGGAAAAGTGATGACCCAGTTGTTGTCCAATGCCCTTAATATCTTCCGGGTGTCTGAGGGATCCAGCCCCCTTCTTACTTCCCGTCCACCCTCTCGCCAGGTGCGTTTTACGGTGAGACCACCGGCCAGCAGGAAAATTCGGCTGATCAGGCTTCCCTTCATGGTTTCTTCAGCGGCAACATAATTTACCCTTGTAAAGGGATTAAGCAGGTAATAGGGAATTCCCAGGCGGTTTCTCTTACCCCATTTCACCGCACAGAAAATGTGCAGAAAAGTGATGACATCCGCGAAATAGGTCTGGTGGTTGCTTACAAAAAGTACGTTGCGCCGCGGAAGATGGGCAAAGTGTTCGGTGCCCGATATCCGCAGTTTGTTCACCATGGCAAGACCGGGATAGGAGAACAGTCCCACGAAAAAATAAACGATTTTCCTGAGGGGATGGAAGTTTTTGATCCTGTCAACTATAGAGGTCATGGCAATTGAATACGGCAACCGAAATACAAATTAAGGAATTGCGCAGTAAGTACGGCATGCGGCACCCGGGTTTGCTTCCAAAAAAAGGCCGTCCCTTTTAACAGGAACGGCCTTATACATTGTGATGCGTGTTTATTATTCGGGTTTCGCTTCTCCGGTCGCGCCTTCTTCCTTGTTACCACTGTCCAGTTTCTTCTTCAGGTCGGCCAGAACGCCCAGGTCGCCCAGGGTGGCTTTTTCTACCTTGCTTTGTACATTCTTCACCGCCTTACGGGTGGTCTCCGCTTCGGCCCGCGCTTCTTTCTTCGCGGATTCAGCGGCATCCACCTGTCCCTGTTCCCAGATCCGGGTATGCGATAACACGATGCGTTTTTCATTCCGGTCGAATTCGATCACCATGAACTGGGCGGTCTCATCGGCCCCGATGCTTTTACCGTCTTCTTTCGCGAGGTGACGGTTGGGGGCAAAACCCTCCAGCCCATAGGGCAACTGAACCAGGGCGCCCTTGTCATCGCGGCGGATCACCGTGCCTTCATGCACCGTGCCGATGGCGAAAGTATCCTGCAGCGTATTCCAGGGATCCTCTTCGAGTTGCTTGTGTCCCAGCTGAAGCTTCCGGTTATCTTTATCAATACCCAGGATCACCACATCGATATTCGCGCCCACTTTCGTGTATTCGCCGGGGTGGTTGAAGCGCTTCAGCCAGCTCAGGTCGCTGATATGGATCATACCACCGATACCGGGAGCCAGCTCAACGAACACCCCGTAATTGGTAATGTTCTTGACCAGGCCGGTATGACGGCTGCCTTCCGCGAATTTGGCTTCGATATCGCTCCAGGGATCGGGTGAGAGTTGCTTGATGGAAAGGCTCATCTTGCGGTTGGCCTTGTCCAGGGTCACCACCTTGGCCTCGTGCTCATCGCCCAGTTTGAAGAACTCCTTGGCGTTGATCGGCGTATTGGCCCAGGTAATTTCGGATACGTGCACCAGTCCTTCCACACCGGGCTGAATTTCCAGGAACGCGCCATAATCCTCAATATTCACCACGCGGCCTTTTACGATATTGCCCTCTGCAATATTTTCCGCCAGCACATCCCAGGGATGCGGAGTCAGTTGTTTCAGGCCGAGGCTGATTCGTTTTTTCTCATCGTCAAAGTCAAGCACAACCACGTTGATCTTCTGGTCCAGTTTCAGCACCTCGGAAGGATGTGAAATGCGGCCCCATGAAATATCCGTGATATAAAGCAGACCGTCGAGGCCTCCCAGATCCATAAAGGCACCGAAGTCCGTGATGTTCTTTACGGTTCCTTCGAGCACCTGGCCCTTCTCCAGTTTGCTCATGATCTCCGCACGCTGTGCTTCGATATCGCTTTCGATAAGCGCCTTGTGAGACACAACGGCGTTCTTGATGGTCTCGTTGATCTTCACCACCTTAAACTCCATTGTCTTTCCAACAAACTGGTCATAATCGGTAACCGGCTTCACGTCGATCTGGGATCCGGGCAGGAAGGTTTCCATTCCGAATACATCGACGATCAGTCCGCCCTTGGTCTTGGAGGTAACGGTACCGGTGATCACTTCACCGGTCTTGTGAACTTCCACGATCTTCTCCCAGGCCCGGGTGATGCGCGCCTGGCGGCGGCTCAGGTTCAGGTGACCTTCCCTGTCTTCCTTCTCCACGATCATCACTTCCACTTCATCGCCTACCGCAAGACCCGGAATGTCGCGAAACTCGTTCAGTGAAATAAGTCCGTCGCTTTTAAATCCGATGTTGAGAACCACGTCGGTCTTGGTAAGACCAACCACCAGTCCTTTGATCAGTTCACCGTCATTCAGCTGCACGAAGGTGTCATCATACACTTTGTGATACTTTTCCTTTTCTTCGCTGGTGTAAGAAATTACATTGCGTCTGTCAACGCTCCAGTCGAAATCGTCATGAGCGGTAGCTACCGGCTCCACAGGTGCTGTTGTTGTCGCTGCAGCTGCTTCCGGCTGTTCGCCCGAAACAGGCTCCTGTGCATCAGCGTTTAATTGTTTTTGAATGATGTTTTGAAACATGATTTAAATGTCCCGAAGGGTTTTATTTTCGGGGCAGCAAAGATAAGGTAAATAGTCGGGAGTCAGGAGCCGGGAGTCGGGAGTTTTTCTTCCAAAGTAACATTATAACTAATTAATTTGCAATAGATTAAAAACGAGATTGGGGTCAATCGTATTTCGATATCCTAAACCCGGGGGCGTCGGGGCCAATCGGGTCTTTTGAGGGTTGACCACCGTTTAATATATTCACTAAAATAAACCGGTTGCTTTATTCATTTCTGAAGATCATCGCGCGTTTCGGGATCCGTATCTATTGCAGGAGGATCGTAATTAATAATCCCGGGATGCTGAAAATAAAAGGACCGGTGCTGCTGGCCGCCAATCATCCCAATTCATTCCTGGATTCCGTAATCATCAATACGATGTTCGAACAGCCCGTTTGGTCGCTGGCCCGGGGTGATGTATTTAAGAAACCTTTCTATATCCGGTTACTCACCGCGCTCCGCATTTTGCCGGTATACCGAACCAGCGAGGGAGTGGAAAATCTTTCAGAGAACTACAGAACCTTTGATGCCTGCATCGGTATATTCCGAAATAACGGGATTATCACCATTTTCAGCGAAGGATTGTGTGTAAACGAATGGCATCTCCGTCCGCTGAAAAAAGGGACCGCGCGGCTGGCCATGAAGACATGGGAAGAAGGTATTCCGGTGAAAATATTGCCGGTGGGAATTAATTACAGTTCCTTTTCCCGTTTCGGGAAAAACATCTTTTTGAATTTTGGAGAAATCATTGAAAAGGAACAGGTCCTGGGAACAGGAGCCGATGGTCACCGGCATCAGTCATTTAACGGGCTGCTCTCGGAACAATTGCAGCAACTGGTGATTGAACTCCCGTTGAACGACCGGCAAAAGCAGGCGCAACGTTTACATATACATCAGCCTCTGTTTAAAAAGTTCATACTGGCCCTGCCCGCCCTGGCAGGTTGGTTGGCTCATTCGCCTCTTTATTACCCGGTGAAATGGTTTACGGCCAAACGTACCCGCGAAACAGGACATTATGATTCCGTGATCGCGGCTATCCTTCTTTTATCCTACCCGGTTTATCTTTTATTGATCGTAGCCGAGGTACTGGTTATTTCGGGCAACTGGTGGTCATTGGTACTCCTGTTGCTTCTCCCTTTTTGCGCATGGTCATTCGTTCAGTTAGCCAGGCAAACAGATCCTCCGTCAGGGTTTGAATGATGCAGCCGCACGGGCCGCGATCCAGCCGCTCGTCCACGCATGCTGGAAATTATAACCGCCCGTGATGCCATCCACATCCAGCACCTCCCCGGCAAAATAGAGACCCGTAACTTTTTTGCTCATCATGGTGTTGGCATCAACCTCGTTCAGCCTGATACCGCCTGCCGTAACGAATTCCTCCCTGAAAGTGGTTTTGCCTTTAACCTGGCATTCAAATGCCGTCAATGACCGGATGAAATGATGCTGTACCGCAGAAGGTAGATCACTCCAGCGCATATCACCGGTGACTCCCGATTGCTGTGCAAGAAATTCCCAGAGACGGGTGGGTATGCCAAAACTGTTTCTTCCGGTAATCTTTTGAGCCGCGCGAAGACGGCGGTTATCCGCGAAGATCGCGCGGAGTTCCTGTTCCTTTATTCCGGGCAGCCAGTTTACCAGCACGCGGAAATCATAGTTCAGATCAGCCAGTTCCCTCGCTCCCCAGGCGCTGAGTTTGAGCACGGCCGGGCCGCTCAGTCCCCAGTGAGTGATTAAAACCGGTCCCTCCTGTTCAAGCCTGCTTCCGGCGATTTTCACCCTTGCCTGATCAACACTGAGTCCCATCAGTTTTGTTATGGAGTTCCCGGGCAATTTGAATGTGAACAGCGATGGAACCGGTTCTGCGATACTATGACCTGTTGAACGGAGCCAGTTGAACATGGCCGATTGGGGATAACCTCCACTGGCGACACAGACCTGTTCAGCTTTCCATTGCCCGCTCCCGCTGGTCTCAATAAAAAAATACCCGTCTTTCTTTTGCAAACCGGTGACCCCGGCGTTTTTCCGGATCTCCACGCCAAAAAGATCCGCTTCACGCAGCAGGCAGTCCATGATGGTTTGTGATGAATCCGTAACGGGGAAGACCCGTCCGTCTTTTTCGGTTTTAAGTTTCACGCCCCTCTCTTCGAACCACTGTATGGTATCCGGGGTAAAGAACCGGTGAAAGGCCTTTCGCACAAAATGTTGACCGCGGGGATAACACCGGCTCATGGCATCCACATCAAAACAGGCATGTGTTACATTACATCTTCCCCCGCCGCTTATTCTCACTTTTGATAACAGCTTATCCGATTTCTCAAGGATGGTTACCTGCAGGCGGGGATTCAGCCGGGCCGCGTTCACCGCGCAGAAAAATCCTGCGGCGCCGCCGCCCACAACGAGGAGTGATCCGGAAGAGGTCATATTATATTTGGCGGTATCAGCTAAGACCGGCCCGCGCCGTCTCGGCTGCCGACCCGGTCTTTTTTGGCGTACTGTAGAGTTCCGGGTTCAGCGTCTCGGCTTTTTCGATGATATGGTAATCGGAGAGTATATCCGCCTTCCCTTTTCTTACGCATACGTCATGTTCAAAATGCACGGAAGGTTTGCCGTCCTTGGTTCGAACGGTCCAGCCGTCCTCTTCCGTAAACACTTCGCGTGTGCCCATATTGATCATCGGTTCGATGGCCAGCACAAGTCCCTCTTTCAATTTGGGACCGCTGCCCCTCTTGCCGTAATTCGGTACCTGCGGATCTTCGTGCAGGCTTTTGCCGAGGCCATGACCCACCAGTTCCCGTACTACCCCATAGCCGTTTTTCCGTTCTGTATGCTCCTGGATGGCGAACGCGATATCCCCGATACGGTTACCCGCCACCGCTTTTTCAATTCCCTTGTACAGGGATTCCTTTGTAACCCTGATCAATTTGAGGGCTGCCTCGCCCGGGTCACCGATCGCGAATGTGTACGCATGATCTCCGTGCCAGCCGTTGAGGATAACGCCGATATCGATGGAAACGATATCTCCTTCCCGCAATTCGTTATTGCCCGGGAAACCATGCACCACCACATCATTGACGGAAATACAGGAATTAAACGGGTATCCCTTGTAATGAAGGAAGGAAGGAATGGCCTGGTTGTCCCGGATGATCTCTCCAATTTTTTTATCAATGGACAGGGTGGTGATACCCGGCCTCAGAAGCGAAGCAATTTCCGTCAGCGTCCGGCTCACCAACAGGGCGCTCTTGCGCATCTCTTCCACCTGTTCATTTGTCTTGAAGATCATCATCCTGCAAATATCCTTAAAAAAAAGCACCCGGCAAGCAAGCTGGCCGGGTGTTGTACAATGCGTTGGTTGATTATATCTGCACGGCAGAAGTGGTCTGTCTTCCCTGTATGCGTCCGCTCTTCATCAGTCCGTCATACTGGCGCATCAGCAGCTGCGTTTCGATCTGCTGCAATGTATCCAGCACCACACCTACCATGATGAGCAGCGAAGTACCGCCGAAGAAGGTAGAAAATTGCTGGGTTACGCCAAGGCGCTGCGCGATACCCGGAAGGATTCCGACAAAAGCGAGCAGGATGGCGCCGGGCAGGGTGATTCGGTCCATGATGGTACCGATATAATCCGCTGTCGGCTGACCGGGTTTTACACCGGGTATGAAACCATTATTCTGTTTGAGATTATCTGCAATCTGTTTGGGATTAAAGATAAGCGCGGTGTACAGGAAAGTGAACCCGATCACCACCAGTGAATAGATCAGCATATACCAGATATTGCTGTGATCATTCAGCGCCAGCAGGAAACTGCCTCCTCCTGCGGGATCGAAATTCGCGAAGATGGTGGGGATAAAGATGATGGCCTGGGCAAAGATGATGGGCATTACACCCGCGCTGTTGACCTTCAGCGGAAGGAACTGGCGTGCGCCACCGAACTGGCGGTTACCCACGATCTGCTTGGCATAATTGACCGGTACTTTCCGAACTCCCTGGATCAGCAGGATACAACCCATGATGATCGCGATCAGGATGGCGATCTCCACGATGAATACAAGGATCTGTCCGTTTCGAACCGACTTGGCACTCAGTTCCTGGAGGAAGGACTGGGGCAAACGGGCCAGGATACCGATCATGATAATGAGAGAGGTTCCGTTTCCAAGACCCTTATCCGTAATTTTCTCACCCATCCACATCACGAATAGCGTACCGGCTGTCAATACCATCACGGTCGTCAGCCAGAAATTGGCGGGAGAGAATCCTGCCATCATCCCCCCCTGCTGCAACATGCCCCGGAGATAGCTTACATAAGCGGAAGCCTGGAGAATGGTTACGGCAACGGTCAGGTATCGGGTGTACTGGTTGATCTTTTTTCTTCCGCTTTCCCCTTCTTTCTGCAATTTCTGGAACCGGGGTACCAGCACGGTCATCAGCTGCATGAAGATGGATGCGGAGATATAGGGCATGATACCCAGGGCGAAAATGGATGCGTTATTGAAGGCGCCTCCGGAAAAAGCATCGATGAGTCCGAGGATACCGGTGCTTTCGCCCGCATCCTGGATCTCATTGGGATTGATCCCGGGCAATACGATATGCGAACCCACCCGGTAGATGGCGATCATCATGATGGTGAACAGAATCTTCCCACGCAGCTCTTCGATGCTCCAGATATTTTTGAGTGTCTGTATTAATTTTTTCACGGGGATCCAAAAATTTAATAGCTCTTAAACATAAAAGACGCACCGGGATGCGTCGTTGCAATTTAGCGATTTTACTTTACTATTTCCACCGTACCGCCGGCCGCTTCGATGGCCGCTTTGGCTTTTTCACTCACGGCGTTCACTTTGAACGAAAGCTTGCTGCTTAGTTCTCCGTTGCCAAGGATCTTCACTTTATCGTTCTGGCTTACGAGCCCGTTTATATAAAGATTCTCCAGTGAAAATTCGCTGATATTGTATTTACCCGCCAGTTGCTCGGCCTGTCCCAGGTTAAATACCTTGTATTCCACGCGGTGCGGATTCCTGAATCCCCTTTTCGGGATACGGCGCTGGATCGGCATCTGTCCGCCTTCATGCGCCATCTTGTTCTTGAAACCGCTACGGCTCTGGTGTCCTTTGTTTCCTTTTGTGGACGTACCGCCATGACCGGAGGCTTCACCGCGACCTAATCTTTTTTCCTTCTGAGTTGCGCCCTTTGCAGGCTTAAGCTGATGTAATTTCATTGTATTGATTTTGTACTCGGCGGGGAATCACCCCTCGCTTTAAAAATTCAAATTCCCGATCTCCTGTTCCAGAACTCAACTGGCTATTCCAACCGGTTGGGCCGGGTTTTTTTTGAGCTCTTTGATCAGGCTTCTTCCACCTTTACCAGGTGTGTTACCTTACGCACCATCCCCAGCACCTGGGGGGTGGCTTCCAGTTCTTTTGTCTTATTGGTCTTGTTCAATCCCAGCGCCAGGAGGGTCAGCTTCTGACGCTCAGGTCTGTCGATCGGGCTTTTTACCAACGTAATCTTTATTTTTTTCATAATTCAATTCGTTTAAACGGTTCAGCCGTTGAATACTTTCTTAAGTCCCAGTGTCCTGGTTTTAGCTACACTCACGGGTTCTCTCAGCAGGGCCAGCGCCTTAAAGGTCGCTTTCACCACGTTGTGGGGATTGGCGGAACCCAGCGATTTGGCGAGGATATCCGTTACACCGGCGGCTTCGAGAACGGCACGCATGCTGCCTCCCGCGATCACACCGGTACCGTGGGCGGCCGGCTTGATCAGCACCTTGGCGGCACCTTCCTTGGCCCACTGGTCGTGAGGGATCGTTCCTTTCATCACAGGCACCCGGATCAGGTTCTTCTTGGCATCTTCGATACCCTTGGTGATGGCCTCCTGCACTTCTTTGGCTTTACCCAAACCATGACCGACCACGCCATTCTCATTTCCCACCACTACAAGCGCGGAAAAGCTGAAAGAACGGCCGCCCTTGGTGGTTTTGACCACCCGGTTGATGGCAACCACTTTGTCTTTCAGTTCGAGGTCACCTGCCTTTACCCTGTTTACGTTAAACTTTGACATTTATAGTACTTATTAAAATTTGAAAGGTATTTTTTAAAATTTCAACCCACCGGAACGCGCCCCGTCGGCTACGGATTTCACCCGCCCGTGGTAGAGATAACCGCCCCGGTCAAATGTCACATCCACAATACCCAACTCACCTGCTTTTTTAGCGATCGCTTCACCTACCATTTTGCTTTTATCACTCTTATTAGCTTTTTGAGCGGCGATATCCTTGTCTTTGGAAGAAGCCGATGCCAGCGTCACTCCGTTCAGATCATCGATCAGCTGAACATAGATATCCGTATTGCTGCGGAAAACAGACAATCTGGGTTTCTGGGCCGTACCGCCACCGATCCTGCGGCGTATGCGGTACCGGATATTCTGCCTTCTTTGTGATTTTACTTTTGGATTCATCTCTTTTTATTTAACCCTGATTCGGCCAGGGCATTTTATATTAATTATTTACCTGCGGCCTTGCCTGCTTTTTTGCGCACCACTTCACCTACGAAACGAACACCTTTACCTTTATAAGGCTCCGGTTTGCGGAGACTGCGCAGTTTGGCGGCTACCTGGCCGATCAGTTGTTTGTCGATCCCCTCCAGCGTAATGATGGGGTTTTGTCCCTTTTCCTGCTGGGTGGCCACTTTAAGTTCCTTGGGAACCTCGAAGATGATGTTATGCGAATAACCCAGCGCCAGGTCCAGGACATTGCCCTGGTTGGCTGCTTTGAAACCCACACCAATCAGTTCCAGTTTGCGCTCGTAACCTTCCGTTACCCCTTTAACGAGGTTGGCTACCAGTGCCCGGTACAATCCATGCATGGCACGGTGACGGATCTGGTCGGTCGGACGGCCAAAAGATACTTCGCCATCTTTCACCTCCACAGTGATATCGCGGTCGATCGCCTGTTTCAGTTCGCCTTTTTTACCTTTTACGGTTACCACGTTGTCCTTTCCGACGGTGATGGTAACTCCCTCGGGGATCTTAATCGCTTTTTTACCTATACGGGACATGTTTGATCAGTTTATTTGTTACGGTTGATTGCCGGCCGGTCAGCCTCAAGGTATCGGCTTAATGTACCGTCAATCGCTATTTAATTAATATACATAACACAGCACTTCACCGCCGATATTGTTGGCCTTGGCCTCCTTGTCGGTCATCACGCCTTTGGAAGTGGAAATGATCGCCACACCCAGCCCGTTCTTCACACGGCGGAATTCGGTGGGTTTCGCGTACTGGCGCAAACCCGGGCGGCTCACCCGCTCCATGCTCTGGATCGCCGGCTGTTTGGTGGATGGGTCATACTTCAGCGCGATCTTGATGATGCCCTGCTTGTTGTCATCCTCGAATTTATACTTCAGGATATAACCCTGGCTGTACAGGATCTCCGTTAAACGCTTCTTCAGGTTGGATGCCGGGATATCCACTACCCGGTGACCGGCCATCTGCGCATTACGGATTCTGGTCAGGAAATCTGCTATAGGATCTGTTACCATATTTTTGCCCTCCTACGTCCGCCAGCTGGCGGATAATTGGAAAAGTTTAGTTGAATAATTAATTTCTTACCAGCTCGCTTTTTTAAGTCCCGGTATCTTGCCATTCAGTGCCATATCCCTTAAGGCCACCCTCGATATCCCGAAGTAGCGTACATACCCTTTGGGACGACCCGACAACTGGCAGCGGTTCTTCAAACGAACTTTGGACGAATTCTTCGGCAGTTCGTCGAGCGCTTTCCAGTCGCCTGCTTTCTTCAGCTCGGCTCTCTTGGCTGCCAACTGGGCCACCATCCGCTCCCTCTTTTTTTGCCTGGCTGTTACTGATGTTTTTGCCATGTTTGATTATCCTTTTAGTTTGAATTGTTTTTTACGATGTTACGGAAGGGCATGCCCATTTCTTTCAGCAGTTCATAGGCCTCTTCGTCAGAATTGGCGGTAGTAACGAACGTGATATCCAGTCCGGTGATCTTATTCACCTTGTCGATATCGATCTCGGGGAAGATGATCTGCTCCGTGACCCCCAGCGTGTAGTTCCCGCGACCGTCAAATGATTTTTCATTGACGCCTTTAAAGTCGCGCACCCGGGGCAGCGCCACCGCCACGAGCCTGTCGAAGAATTCGAACATCTTGTCTCCGCGCAGCGTAACACGGGCGCCAATCGGCATATTCTTACGCAGCTTGAAGTTGGAGATGTCCTTCTTGGACATGGTCGCCACCGCTTTCTGACCGGTAATGGTGGTCAGTTCATCGACGGCGATATCCACCAGTTTTTTATCTGACACGGCGCCGTTCACACCGCGGTTCAGGCATATCTTCTCCAGTTTGGGAGCCTGCATCACGGAACTGTAACCGAATTTCTTTACCAGCGCGGGCACAACGTCCTTCTTGTACTTTTCCGCCAGTCGCGGGGTATAGGTTTTTGTACTCATTATTTTTTACCTCCCTGAACTTTTTTTGTTTTGAAAACCCTTTCCGTCTTGCCGTCCTTCCGCACACGCGTCACGCGGGCGCCCGCTTTCTGCGTTGCATCCCACAGCATGACATTGCTGATATGAATAGGCGCTTCTTTTTTGATGATGCCGCCCTTGGTATTCTGCGCGGAGGGTTTGCTGTGGCGGGTGATGATATTCACGCCTTCCACGATCACTTTGGCGTCATCCACCAGCACCTCTTTCACCGTACGGGGTTTGCTGAGGTCCTTGTCATCGCCGGCAATCACCACCACGCTGTCGCCCTTGCGGATGTTAAACTTGGGTTTGAATCTTGCTTTCATTTTTTTATTTCTTTGCTACAGACAGGGCATGCCCTGTCTCTACGATTATCATTTTATTATAATACCTCGGGGGCCAGTGAAATAATTTTCATATATCCCTTGTCACGCAGTTCCCTGGCCACGGGGCCGAAAATGCGGGTTCCCCTCGGTTCATCGGCCTGGTTCAGGATCACCACGGCGTTGTCGTCGAAACGAATGTAGGACCCGTCCTTGCGGCGAAGCTTGTTGGTGGTGCGAACGATCACCGCTTTGGCAACGGTTCCTTTTTTGATACCGCCCTGGGGCAACGCATCTTTCACTGTAACCACGATCTTGTCGCCGATCCGGGCATATCGCTGTCCGCTGTTGCCGAGTACACGGATACAAAGCACCTCTTTGGCACCGCTGTTGTCCGCCACGTTTAAACGGCTTTCTTGCTGAATCATCTTTTTTGTTTTTTAGTACTTAGTATTCAGTATGGAGTACTTAGATCGGAAAGCGGCTGCTGTCTTAATACTAAGTACTATGTACTTTAATTCTGTTTTACTTCACTTTCTCCACCACTTCCACCAGTCTCCAGCGCTTCGTCTTGCTGAGCGGGCGGGTTTCCATGATCTTCACCACATCGCCGATACTGCATTCGTTCCTGTCGTCATGCGCGTGCAGCTTGGTGGTCTTTTTTACGAATTTTCCATAGATCGGGTGCTTTACCTTTCTTTCGATGGCCACCGTGATGGTCTTGGCCATCTTATTGCTGGTCACCACCCCGATCCTGGTCTTTCTTAAATTTCTTGCTTCCATTTATTTGTTTTTTTAGTTGCAGGTCCCGGGACTCCCGACTCCAGACTCCCGTCTCCCGACTCATTAGGCTTGCTGTTGCTTTAACTTCAGTTCCGTCTGCAGGCGGGCGATATCCCGGCGCAACGAACGAAGGGTCATGGGATTTTCGAGCGGTGAAATGGCATGCGCGAATTCCAGTTTTTTCAGGCGCTGCTTGTCTTCCTCCAGCCTGGCCCGCAGGTCCTGCTCGTTCATTCCATGAATGCTTTTTACAAAATCTACTTTCTTTGACATCTCTTTTCGGTTTATGAGTGATTACGCGGTAACGAGGTCCCGGCGCACGACGAATTTTGTCTTGATCGGCAGTTTACCGGCTGCCAGTGCCAGGGAAGCCCTGGCTACCTGCTCACTTACACCGTCCACTTCAAAGATGATCCGGCCCGGTTTTACCACGGCGGCCCAGAACTCCAGGTTACCCTTTCCCTTACCCATCCTCACTTCGAGCGGTTTGCGGGTGATCGGTTTGTCGGGGAAAATGCGGATCCACACGTTACCTTCCCTCTTCATCTCACGGGTCAGCGCCTGGCGGGCCGCTTCGATCTGGCGGTCGGTGATCCAGTGGCTGTCGAGCGCCTTCAGCGCATAGGAACCAAATGAAATGGTGGCGCCGCGTTTGGCATCGCCTTTCATGCGGCCTTTCTGCATTTTCCTGTGCTTCGTTCTTTTCGGTTGTAACATATTCGTTAAACTTTGAGCTATAAGCCGCCCGTTTCGGGTGACGTGCTATAGCAATGATCAACTTTCTTTATTATTATAGTGCCAGGCTCGTAGCTCAACGCTCGTAGCTCGTAGCTTTTCTTACCCTCTTCTCTCTCTTCCACCGCCTCTCCTGTCGTCCCGGCGATCATCTCTCCTCTCCCTACGGTCGCTGACTTCGCTCTTTCCGCCCACGAAATTGGGATTCAGGTCGCGCTTGGTCAGCACCTCACCCTTACAGATCCATACCTTGATACCGATCTTCCCGTAAACGGTCAGGGCGAATACATTCGCGTAATCGATATCCATACGGAACGTATGCAGGGGTACGCGACCCTGCTTGATTTCTTCGGTACGTGCAATCTCCGCACCACCCAAACGGCCGCTCACTTTCACCTTGATCCCCTCGGCGCCCATCCGGAGCGCGGAGGCGATTGACATTTTGATGGCGCGCTTGTAGTTGATCCTGTTCTCGATCTGGCGGGCGATCGTGTCGGCCACGATCATCGCATCCAGTT
>CAYRHU010000009.1:0-65781 GCA_964424155.1 uncultured Chitinophaga sp. | reverse complement strand
GAAATATAAAACAAACCGTTTATCCAGAAATTTAGTACTTCATTAACGCTAAAGATGGAGAATTGTTACACGGGGTTGCTTTAAAATTGCGGTATTTTGCACATATGGGGATAAATCGGTGCTTTTTTCCGACATTTTTTTCAGTTAACTTGTTGTACAATAACACTTTCTCAGGGGGCAAAGGGATTTTGCTGTCTGACTGCTCTTTAAAACCCGGATTACCGGGACTCTGCTCACCAAAAGCCTGTAGATGAAAGAAAACAATCCTTCCCGGGAGGACCGGGAACAGATACGGGAACTGCTTAAACAATATGAAAACCTCAAAAACGGCCGTCAACACTCCTTCATTGATGAAGATTCTTTTGAAAAAATAATCGGTTATTACCAGGAAAAAGAAGACCTGGGTCGGGCCCTGGAGGCGGCGGAGATCGCCGCCGAGCAATATCCCTATTCGGGACAGCTGCTCATCCGGAAAGCCGATATCCTGCTGGCCAACCGTCATTACCGCGAGGCGCTGGCGGTGCTGGAGCAGGCCGGTTTATACGACAGCCGCGATATCAACCTGTACATACTAAAAACCGACGCATACCTGGCGCTGGATCAGCAGGAAAAGGCCGTGGCGCTACTGGAAGACGCCCTGGATTATTTCGAGGGAGAGGAAAAAACCGAGCTCCTGTTCGAACTGGCGGATGTATACGATGATTACGAGGATTTTGACAAGGTATTCGATTGCCTCAGCATGGTGCTGGAAGATGACCCCAATAACGAAGAGGCATTGTATAAAATCTGTTTCTGGACGGATTTTACGGGACGGAACGAAGAGAGCATCCGGCTTCACCAGCGTATCATCGAGGATTTCCCTTATAATGAACTGGCCTGGTTCAACCTGGCCGCGGCGTACCAGGGGCTGAAACTCTACGAAAAAGCGATCGATGCGTACCAGTATGCCATAGTGATCGAGGAAAAATTCGATTATGCCTACCGCAACATGGGTGACGCCTATATCCGGTTACGTAAGTACAAGGAGGCTATTGAAGCGTTGGAAAAGGTGAATGAACTGGCCAAGCCCGAAGACGTGATCTTTGAAGCGCTGGGTTATTGCTACGAGAAGCTGAAAAACTTCGCACAGGCGAGGTTCCATTACCGCAAGGCATCTCACCTGCGGCCCGATGACAGTCGTCTTTATTACAAGATCGCATCCACCTATTTCAGGGAAGGGCAATGGGAGAGTTGCCTCAGGCAACTGGATACGGCCCTGAAGATCCACCGGTCACAACCCGAATACAACCTGATGGCCGGGGAGTGTAAAACCCAGTTGGGGGCATATAAGGAAGCCGTCCAGTATTTTTCATCCGTAGTGCGAAGCCGGCCCCGAAACGCTTCGGGCTGGGAAGCCCTCGTTCGTTGTTTATATAATGGAGGATTTTATGAAGAAGGGCTCGACCAGGCGGAGGCGGCACTTCGGTCCACGCAGGGGAAACCCCTTTTTCTTTTTTACCGGGCGGCGATCCTTTTCGCAGCCGGAAAATCTAAGGAGGGGTTGCTGCAACTGGAAGAAGCGATGATCAAAGCGCCGAAGCAACTGAAAAAAATGGTCGAACTGAATCCTTCTATTTTACAGCATCAGGCGGTCGTAGACCTGGTTGCCCGATATAAGCGGAATAAATCGATCTGACTCCCTGTAACCGGGAAATCCGCGTCAGGTTTACTCTGAGCGATCTTCCCTATTTTTGCGCACTTTCAATCCCCGCCGCTGCTGCCCGGAACGGATGCGGTATCCAGGCTTGTTGTTTCCGGAAATTGATCTATATGAAGAACATGAATTTCACATTATCCCAGATTCCCGACCGGAATAAAAAGCCCCGCCAGTCCGGTATCACCATGGTTATGGATAAAGGATTGAGCGTGGATGAAGCGCGCAATTTCCTGAGCGTGGCCCACCCGCATGTGGATATCGTAAAACTGGGTTTTGGCACTTCTTTCGTGACCCCCAACCTGGGCGAAAAACTGGAAGTGTACCGGTCCTTTGATATCCCCGTTTATTTCGGCGGCACCCTTTTCGAGGCCTTCCTGATCCGAAACCAGTTCGATGATTACATAAGAGTATGCCGTGAATTTGGCATTACCTACATGGAGGTCAGCGACGGCTCCATCACCATTCCTCACTCTGAGAAATGCGGTTATATTGAAAAACTGACAAAATACGGAACCGTGCTCAGTGAAGTAGGCAGCAAGGACGCCGCGCATATTATTCCCCCGTACAAATGGATCGAACTGATGCGGGCGGAACTGGAGGCTGGATCCAGCTATGTGATAGCCGAAGCCCGTGAGGCCGGTAATGTGGGTATCTACCGCGGCAGCGGTGAAGTGAGAGAGGGCCTGGTTCAGGAAATACTCACCCAGATACCCGCGGAAAAAATAATCTGGGAAGCGCCCCAGAAAGCCCAGCAATTGTATTTCATAGAGCTGATCGGCTGTAACGTGAACCTGGGCAATATTCCGCCTACGGAGGTCATTCCGCTCGAAGCCATGCGCATCGGGCTTCGGGGCGATACCTTTACGCTCTACCTTGATAAAAAAGAAGCCTGATGCGGCTCTTCGGACTGATCGGTTATCCGCTTACTCATTCTTTTTCTGAAAAGTATTTCGCGAAGAAGTTTGAAAGGGAAGGGTTGCACGATTGCCGGTACCGCCTGTTCCCGATCCGTTCCATCGGGGAACTCCCGGAATTGTTAAAACAAAACCCGGAGCTGGAAGGACTCAATGTAACCATCCCTTACAAACAAGAGGTTCTGTCTTTCCTGGATTCCCGTTCCGGTATTCCTGAAGGGCTGAATGCCTGCAATTGCATCCGGATAAGGGAAGGGAAACTGACCGGTTACAACACCGATTACCCCGCTTTTAAAAAAAGTCTTCAGCCGTTGCTGCGTGCCGGTGACCGGCATGCACTGATCTTGGGCAATGGCGGGGCCGCCGCGGCGGTGCGATGCGCCCTGCAGGATCTTGGAATTGCTTTTGAAACGGTGAGCAGGTCACTTCATACAGGGTCAACGCTTACTTATGAACAGCTCAGCGAACCGGTTCTGCAAAAGCATAAACTCATTATCAATACGACCCCTCTCGGAATGAATCCTCATACCGGCGCCTGTCCGGACATTCCCTACCAGTACCTGACAAAGGATCATTTACTGTACGATTTAATTTATAACCCCGAGAAAACACTGTTTCTCCGGAAAGGGGAGGAGCATGGTACAGCAATCAAAAACGGAACGGAAATGCTGGAATTGCAGGCGGAGGAAAGCTGGAGGATATGGAATCAGTAGAAAAGGTACAAGGCACAAGGTACAAGGTTGTCCTTCGTAGCAGCAGATAAGTAAGTGTCAAAGACGAAGAGCCGTTTGCCTATTCCAGCTTTTCCCGGGCTTCTTCCGGCAGGGGCACGATCTTCTTCTTTTCATAATCATAGCAGATCATACCGGTTTTTGCATGAGCCACGGTAACCCTTTTCCCCGTCGTTTCTTTTTCCAGTTTATAATACAGTTCAAAACCGATTCGGCTGAGTTCACCGGGGGTGACCGATGCAATGAGCAAATCTCCGTAAAACAATTCAGATTTGAACTCGATGGACACATCGGCCATGATCATGCCGGTACCTGCAAAACGCATTTCCGTATAACCCAGGCTGAGCAGGTACTGCATCCTGGCTTCGTGGATCAGGGAAAGCAGGGTGTCATTGCCTGCATGCCCGCCATAGTTGAGATCGGTGATACGGACCGGGATGGTGCAGGAAAATGAAAAAATTGAGGGTAGCTGGAGCCGGGTTCTTGCCATTTGGTTGGTTTTGGAAAGTTGCGTGGAGAAACCTGTGGTCTAAAATTAAGCAATGCGAGATAACGTTCAGTTATCCCGGAGTGAACCCACCAGGTGAAGAATATCCATAAAATTACCGGGGTGAGCGGCTTGCGACCCCGCCAGTTGCTTTCTCCATTTTTCCATCTGCGTTTTGCAATTCTCATCCACTTCCTCACCGGAGACGCAACAGACCAGGTCGCTCAGTTTTTTGGACATGCGAATAAAATGACCGTCGGGTGTCATGAGGACGATATACCGGTTCACGGTCGAAGCGGGGGCAACAAGCGCCTCTTCATATCCCGAACTGCTGTGTTCGCTTAACTCTTCATCAGGCAAATAGTGGCTGAAACTGAACTGCGAGGCGATTTCCACTCTTTTCCGGGAGGGAACATCCAGTTTGGCATAGGTCTTCTTGCTGGCTTCAAGGGCGGCGTCATTCCTGGCTTCCTCTTCATCCGGGACCAGGGCGGTTGCCTCTTTTTCGCTTTCCGGCAGATCAGTGTCAACTGTTGCCGGAACCGGAGTTTCCGTTTTTATGACCGGAACTACGTTAGTTGTACTGGTATCATTGTCCGCATTCATCAGCGTTACCGCTCCGAATGCGAGGATCCCGATAAGTGAGGCGGCGGCGGCATATTTTAACCAGGGTGATTTTCTCCGGATCCCGGGTTGGGCAACCTCGTCATCCAGGGTGCTTCGTATTTTATCCCATGCACTTTGCGGGGGTGGGATCTCCGTATTTAAAAGCCGCCCGGCCATGTCATGGGAGGCGATGTCCTGGTCCAGCAGGGCATTAATTTCTTCCCAGCAACGAGCGGGGGGGAGGACGGCTGTATTTTGAAGGGTGGCCGGGAATTTCTGTCCCAAAGCTGAATCATCCAGTTCCGCTGCGATCCTGAGCCAGATTCCCTCGGGCGGTATTTGTTCGAGTCCTTGTAATTTATGTTGAACCGTGCTGCTCATTATTTACTGCTTACGCCTCTTTGCTTGTCGATAAATGTCCGGACCATATCCTGCAGGATCACTTTGGCCCTGGAAAGCTGTGATTTGCTGGTGCCTTCGCTGATCCCCAGCATATCCGCGATCTCCTTGTGGGTGTATCCTTCTACCACATACATGTTGAACACCGTGCGGTAACCGGGTGAAAGTTCCTGGACCAGCGCGAGTATGTCCTTTGCCCCGAGATCATCGAGAACGGAACTGTACTTTCCTTCAATGGTATTCTCTTCCTTTTCCGTTACCGGCATCAGGTAGCGCTTCCGGCGAAAATGCTCGATGGCGGTATTCACGAATATCCGGCGCATCCATCCTTCGAAAGAGCCATCGCCCCGGAAACTGTCCATCTTCTTAAAGACCTTTATGAACCCCTCCTGGAGAATGTCTTCCGCTTCTTCCGAATTCCCGGCATAACGAAGACACACCGCGTACATCCTTGGAGAAAAACGGCGGTAGAGTTCTTCCTGCATCCTCCGGTCGCCTGCAAGGCAGCCCCTGAGTAAGTCGGTTTCCGTAATATTTTGGTTGCGTTCAGGTGTCAAGTTCAGTGGTTTGTTGATAACTCATTCAAAAATGCTACCAGTTTTACGGTGGCCTTTTTACGGTGACTGTACCTGTTCTTTTCCTCCAGGGTCATTTCAGCAAAACTGAGTTCCGATCCATCGGGAATGAATACAGGATCATACCCAAACCCTGCCGTACCTCTTTTTTCATGAATAATCCGGCCTTCACAGATCCCTTCAAACCGGTTTTCCTGTCCGTCTATTAACAGGGATATAACAGTTCTGAATCGGGCACTGCGATCGGTTTTGCCCTCCAAATTAGCCAAAAGCTTATCAATATTGGCATCAAAGGAACGGTCATTGCCGGCATAGCGCGCGCTTTTTACCCCGGGTTCCCCGTTCAGGGCCCTTACTTCAAGTCCGGTGTCTTCGCTGAAACAGTCCTTTCCCGTCATTTCGTAAATGGCATGCGATTTCGCGGATGCGTTGGCCTCGAGCGTGTCAAAAGGTTCAGGTATTTCGTCATGGATCCCCGCCTCGCCGAGTGTTATGATATGGAGATCTCCCGAGAGCAGGGCCCGGATCTCTTCCGCTTTATGCTTGTTATGCGTGGCGAAAATCAGCTCCATGTCAGAGGTTGAATAGCCGTTTCAGGCATACCCAGAGTTTGCTTTTTTCCAGTTTGTCATTTTCGAGTTGTGCAAGAGAGGGAGCGCCAAGATAGGTGGTGCCCGCGAAAGGCTGCAACTGGTAAGTTGGAAAATTGACCGGGAGACCTATGGCAGCGGGTTCCATATCGAAGAGAAGCACCACCCTGCTTTTAAATTGTTCCGTCAGGTTTTTTGCTGAAGCGCCCGGGTTATTATTCATATTGATGATCGCGACATCTTCCATTGATAATTTACAGGCGCTGAGGATACCGGTCAGGAAATTCAACTCCTGGTCGGGCAGGTAGGGATTGTTCCTGTTATTCACCACCACCAGTATATTTTTTGCGTTGTTGCCGAGCGATCGTACCGGGTTCACTTCCATCCTTCCGGCCCCGGTTTCATTTGTCCCGGCTGATCCCGGTTCCGCGCCTGTTTTAACTACGGGGGCGGGACTGGTTTCCATGAGCGAGTTACCATATAATCCGGCAATCACAGAAACAGGTAATTTGATCGTATTCAGGCCCATAGGGATGCTTTATTTTATACAAATGGGTGTTAGTTTTTTTCGTTTCTTTGACCCGTATTTGGGCCTTTCAGAATGTGGTAAAATTAATCTTTTATGATAGCAGCTATGGACATTTTGATCAGAAAAGCAGAGAGAAGCAAATTACAGGACCTAAGCCTGGAAAACCTGCCTTTCGGCAAGTATTTTTCCGATCATATGCTGGAGGCGGATTATGAGAACGGGGAATGGAAAAATGTGGAGATCAAACCTTACCAGCCGCTGCTGCTCAGTCCCTCGCTTGCTGCGATCCATTACGGACAGGCCATATTCGAAGGGATCAAGGCCTACAAGGACAGGAACGGGGAGGCTTATATCTTTCGCCCGCAGGATAATTATAAACGCTTTAATATTTCCGCTGAAAGAATGCAAATGCCGGCAGTTCCCGAGGAAATTTTCATGGGGGGCATGCAGCAGTTGCTCAAACTGGACAAGAACTGGATCCCGATGAAGGAGGATCATGCGCTGTATATACGTCCTTTCATGTTCGCCTCCGATGAACTGATCGGTGTTCGCCCATCCGAAACGTATAAGTTCATGATCATCCTGAGTCCCACGGGTCCTTATTACAGCGCTCCGATGAGGATTTACGTGGAGGAAAAATATGTGCGTGCGGTACCCGGGGGAGTCGGATATGCCAAAGCGGCCGGTAATTACGGGGCGGCCATGTATGCCACTGCCCAGGCCAAACAAAAAGGGTATGACCAGGTGTTATGGATGGATGCTTTTGAGCATAAGTATGTGCAGGAATGCGGAACCATGAATGTTTTCTTTATTATTGGAAATACGGCGATTACACCTAATCTCGACCAGGGTACCATCCTCGATGGGGTTACCCGCCAGAGTACCATTACCCTTTTGCAGGAAATGGGTTTTACCGTGGAAGAAAAACCCCTGAGCATTGATGATATCATCGATGCATACAAAGCCGGGTTGTTATACGAGGTGTTCGGGACCGGTACGGCAGCCACCATTTCCCTGATCAAAGAGTTGCGTTATAAGGATTTTGTGATGCAATTCGATGTGGATAAATGGAAAACAGCCCCCCAGCTGAAAAAGTGGCTTACTGATATCCGGGAAGGCAGAAGAGAAGACAAGTATAACTGGATGGTCAAAATTTGATTAACTGCTGATTTATAAGGAGTTCAGAATAGCATCATTATAACCTGTTGATTTTATTCCGGGTTTATCCCCAAACCATTCAAAATCAGAAAAATCAATCCCCGATTTTTGGAGATTAAGCCTGTCACCTTTACCTTTGCCGTCCCAAAAATAAGGGTCGAGAATGCCTACAATTCAACAGTTAGTACGTAAAGGAAGAGAAATTATCAGGGCCAAGAGCAAATCCAGGGCCCTTGACCAGTGCCCGCAGCGTCGCGGCGTTTGCACCAGGGTGTATACAACCACTCCCAAAAAACCGAATTCGGCGCTTCGCAAGGTGGCCAAAGTCCGTTTGACCAATAAGGTGGAAGTGATCGCCTATATTCCCGGTGAAGGGCACAATCTCCAGGAGCACTCCATCGTACTGATCCGCGGCGGAAGGGTGAAGGATCTTCCGGGCGTTCGTTACCATATTGTAAGGGGTTCTCTTGACACGGCCGGTGTAAAGGACAGGAAGAAGAGCCGGTCGAAATACGGAACAAAGAAGGAAAAAGCGAAGAAGTGATCCCTCGCTATGCTCGGGATGATAACGAGAGGTCATCACGAGCGGCGAATAAAATAAACACGAGACAATAATTTTCAGATATGCGGAAAGCACAAGCAAAGAAATTACCCCTGGCACCGGACCCGAAGTTTAATGACAAACTGGTTACCCGGTTCGTGAATAACCTGATGTGGGAAGGGAAGAAAAGCGTGGCTTTTACTACTTTTTACAATGCACTGGAAAAGGTAGGAAAGCAAACCAGCGAAGATGGTTATGAAGTTTGGAGAAAGGCGCTTGCCAATGTAACTCCTTCCGTGGAGGTTCGCAGCCGCCGGATCGGTGGCGCCACATTCCAGATCCCCACGGAGGTTCGCCCCGACCGGAAAATTTCCCTGAGCATCAAATGGCTCATCCGTTACAGCCGTGAGAGAAATGGTCGCAGCATGGCCGATAAGCTGGCGGGCGAGATCGTTGCCGCAGCCAAGGGGGAAGGTTCCGCCTTCAAGAAAAAAGAAGATACACACCGGATGGCCGAGGCCAACAAGGCATTCGCCCATTTCAAGGTGTAAAAGATACAAGAACACAGTCCCTTCAGGCCATCCCGGTGTAAATCAGGATGGCTTTTTTTTTACAGCCGTCCTTCTAACGAATGCCTCCGCTTCCCGGTATGATGATTACCCGGTAAAATGCAAACAGGGAAAGGTTATGCCCTGCTGCTGAAAGGAGCCTACGCATAAGCAATAAAAAGGGCACCGGTTGGATTCATAAAAAAATCAGGAAGAGGTGTGTCAGCCGGTTCAGTTCTTCTTTATCCCCTTCTTTTCTTCATTCTCTTTCATCCGGTACCGGACGATCCTCTTTACCAGGTCCAGTGGCAGGGGTTTATCAAGCGGAAACTGCACCGTTCCTTTTCCCCCTTTGTAGTCGGCCAGCTCCTTTTTGAAAGCAGGCACTGTGCGGGGCGCGGGATAAATGCTGACATGATTTTTGTAACCCGCGAAATAGATCAGCATACCGTGGTATTTATACCCTGCAATACCATAGCTGATGGTTTCTTCTGCACCGGGTGCAGCAGACCGGATGGCCCGGCGAATCTTCTCCAGAACGGAACGCACGGTAGGAGGAAAGGTTTTGAGATAATCGTCAACGGTGTTGACAACCTCTTTTTTTAATGTAACGGGCATTGATAAAGTTTGGTTTTTGTTGTTTTATTGCGACAGCGGGTTGTAAATCTAAATCATTTTTCTTACGCAGGGACCCCTTTCACCGTTCCGCGTCATGGTTGGATTTTTTCAAATGCAAGGCATTAGAGGGTGTTGACAGGGACAATAAACGCCGGGAAGGGCTCAGTGGAAAATAAAAAAAGGCACCGCAAGGGTGCCCCTCATGCAGCTGTTTGGTTACGACTAGATTTTAAAGCCCAGGGTGAATAATACTGTTCCGCCATTGTCCTTCAGGTTCGCATAGGTATTGGCCCTGGGTACGTTGACCCGGTAAGGGAAATTTACATCTTTGTTTATCCGGTGTACATAAGTAAGGTCGGCAAATATACCCTTATGCCGGTAGCCGAGTCCTCCGCTGAGATTCATTTTACCGGCTTTGAGTTGTTTGTCCTTATACGGGCTTCCATAATACGCGAATCCCAGCCGCGCCATAATGATCTTGAATTTCAGTTCGCCGCCCAGCCGGAAGTTGAACGCCGATTTTGCAATGGCATCGATGGCCTCATTGTACGGTTCAAACGGGGCCTTGGTGGCTTCCGTTACTTCGCCTTCCGGTCCGAACTGGTTCCACCGGTAATTCACGTATTCAATATCGGCGGTGATAAACCCCTTTTGCCGGCTGATATTCTCCACTTCCCGGAATACATAGGACCCGCTTAGAATAATTTTGCCGGGGGAGTAGAAGGCATAGCGGTATTCGTATATGGATCCGCCATTCACCGTAACCGCGTCCACGCTGTCGTAACCGCTGCCGGGACTGAATAAATTCTCCAGGTCGGCTGCCAGGCCGGCATCGAATGATTCACGCAGCATAAGGATATTCGGAGAGTGCAGCGCGAGTCCCAGCCTGACATATTCTTTTGGGCGATATATCAAACCGGCCTTCAGGTTAAAGCCGGCCCCCTTTAATTCATAATTCTCCCGGTAAGCCATGAAATTAAAATCATTGTCCGGGTCGCCCGTGGCATCCGATTCGCGGTAATACGTGTTGCGGTTGAGATTCACGAGGGGTATCCCGATCGATCCGCCGACCATGAATTTCTTATTCAGTTCATGTCCCATGGCGAAAGTGAATTCAGTAATGCCACCGCTGGTTTCGGTATGTAGTTCCTGGTTCAGCAGGGATGGAATTTCGGAACGCGCGATCACCTGCGTATTGCCGTTCACAGTCGCCGTATCCACGAGATAGGTATAAAGGGCCATTTTGGTCGTCAGCGAGATATCGCCGCTGTTCAGGGCCTGTTCGATAGTTAGGCCGGAAGCAGAGAACTCATCTGCCAGCGGTTCGGCGAAGCTGCTGTAATTATTTTGGCCGTTATAATTCACCCATTGATTAAAATCGGCCGTTTTAGTGACCGTCAGGGAATAACTGTTCCTGGCCCCCCGGCCAAAACCGCCAAAAACAAGTCCCGAGGTACCAAATCCCGCAGCACTATTGTTAACCCCGGTATAGGATGTTCCCCTGAATTCGCCCCGGTCTTTGCCAAACCGGTAATGAGGCGTTAGTATCAGATCGGAGGTTTTAAAAAATGCGAGTCCGGCCGGGTTCACCAGGGCGGCCGTTGCATCGCCACCCAGCGATCCCATGGCCCCTCCGATGGCCTGGTTGCGGGCCGTACCAGCCTGCGTTGTCCATGAAAGACGCAGGGCTTCCTCAGGTACCTGTGCGTAATTAAGTTGGGACAGTAAAAGAAGAAAAAATGCGTAAAAATTTTTTTTCATAGATGATTACGTGATGGGTTTACCGGATCGCAGGAAGCATTGCGCCGGCTTCCTGCTTTATCTTGCTGCCTTTAGTTCCGGGTGGGTCTGGAAACCTTGCCTCCACCGCCACTTCCCGAACTTCCGGATGATGTCCGGGAACTGTTGTTCCCAGAAGAACTTGAAGAGGGGTTATAGGTGCGTGAAGAGCCGCTGCCGGAATTATCACCGGAGAAAATGGTCCTCACCTTGTTGCTGAGACCATTATTATTATTGTAGTTGCTGTTATTGTTATAAACAGGTTGTGTGGTGCGGGTACCGGGTGTTTTCATGATGCCGCTGTTGTTGGAATTATTATAGGCGGTATTCGTATACCCGGTGAGACTGAAATGCCTCTTCACCAGGGGCGGATTTACGGGTATTTTAGGGGAATAGTAGATATAATTGATGTTTGGGCAATAGGGATTATAATAATAGTTCCAGGTATTGTAGGGGTTGTAATAGCTTCCGTAATAATAATTATACCCGATACTATACCGGTCATAACCATACCATCCGTCCAGGTCGTACCAGCGATATCGGTTACGCACTTTCATCCGCAGGTACCGGTTGTCATAATATTCATCGTCATACCGGTAATTCCGTTCCTTTTCGGTTTCAACGTAATCTTCCTGTTCCCGGACCGGTGAATAGTAAACATCATCGGGCGTTTGGCCGGATTTGTAGGCGGTGGTGCAACTGCTGAAAATAAGAACGGACAGCGCCAGGAGAAGTACAGGTGTTTTCATGGCAAATGGTTTGTCGGGTTAAAACTGAAGTTACTACTTTTGTGCCTCCTGAAAGGTGACTGCAATCATATATAATTCAGCAGCAAAGATTTAGCCATTCTGCAACATTATTGCTTGCGGTCCTGTTAATTTAAATTTAAAGGTTATAAAGAGTAAACACAGAAAATGAGCAAAGAGATCACAGCAAGAGCAACAGACTATTCGCAATGGTACAACGACCTGGTATTGAAGGGAGGGCTGGCCGATTATTCCGCGGTCAGGGGATGCATGGTCATCAAACCCTATGGATTCGCTTTGTGGGAGAACATGCAGTCGGCCCTTGATAAAATGTTCAAGGATACCGGTCATGTCAATGCCTATTTCCCACTGTTCATTCCAAAGAGTTTCTTTAGCCGGGAGGCCGCGCATGTGGAAGGTTTCGCCAAGGAATGCGCGGTAGTAACCCATTACCGGCTGAAGCATGATGCGGAGGGCGGGGGCGTGGTAGTGGACCCGGAAGCCAAGCTGGAAGAAGAACTGATCGTAAGACCCACTTCGGAAACGATTATCTGGAACACATATAAAGACTGGATCCAGTCGCACCGCGACCTGCCCCTGCTGATCAACCAGTGGGCGAATGTGGTTCGATGGGAAATGCGGACCCGGTTATTTCTCAGAACGACTGAATTTCTCTGGCAGGAAGGTCATACGGCCCATGCCACCCGCCAGGAAGCCGTGGAGGAAGCGGAACGGATGCTGGGGGTATATGCGATTTTCGTGGAGGACTTCATGGCGGTACCGGTTATCAAAGGAGTTAAATCGGCCAATGAACGATTTGCCGGGGCGGAAGAAACCTATTGCATCGAAGCTATGATGCAGGACGGAAAAGCCCTGCAGGCCGGCACCTCCCATTTCCTGGGACAGAATTTCGCAAAGGCATTTGACGTGAAGTTTTCCAACCGGGATAACCAGTTGGAATATGTATGGGCCACCAGCTGGGGTATGACCACCCGGCTGATCGGCGCGCTGGTGATGGTGCACAGCGATGATGACGGGCTGGTATTGCCGCCCAAACTGGCGCCTCACCAGGTGGTGATCGTTCCCATCTACAAAGGGGATGATCAGAAATCGCTGATCGACCGGAAGGTGCACGAAATAGTGAAAGAGTTGAAGGCATTGGGGGTGCGCGTGAAATATGACGATAACGATAATGCGCGGCCCGGATGGAAATTTGCGGAATACGAAATGAAAGGGGTGCCTGTGCGATTGGCATTAGGTGCGCGCGACCTGGAGCAGAACGTAGTGGAGGTGGCCCGCCGGGATACAAAGGAGAAAAGATCGGTCAGCCTGGAAGGCATAGCCCAGTATATTGACGTATTGTTAAAGGATATACAGGAAAGCATGTTCAATAAAGCCCGGGATTACAGGGAAGCGCATATCACACCCGCCGATACCTGGGACGAATTTGAAAAGCTACTGGACGAAAAAGGAGGGTTTATTTCCGCTCACTGGGACGGCACAGCGGAAACGGAAGAGGCGATCAAGGAAAAAACGAAAGCCACCATCCGCTGCATACCCCTGGATAATCCGAAAGAAGCGGGGTCATGCATCCTAACCGGCAAACCGTCCGGCCAGCGCGTATTATTTGCACGTGCTTATTGATAAAAACACGAACAAAATCAGGCTGTACCCGGTTCAGACCGGGTCATTTTTTGGGAGCCACTCATATTTTTCTATATTTATGAGCACCAAAACCCTATTATCATGGATCAGAATCAAAACACTTCTTTATTCTCCCTTAATCTGGATGCACAGAACAGTTATACGCTCCGCAGCATGGCCTCCTGGTCGAAAGTGCTGGGTGTGGTGGGTATGATCATGGGCGTGTTGTTCATTTTGCTCGGTATACTTGTTCAGCAGGCCATGAACCAGTATGGAGGCAGGGCTTACCGCAGTGGCGGGTTCAGCGCATCGGCCATCGGTAATGCGGGTATGGCGGTATATGTTATCATGGGGATTATCATGATCGTCACTTCCGTTTTCGCGCTCAATGCAGGCAATAAGATCAACGCGGCTCTCCGTGCCAATGACCAGGCCGCCCTGAGCGCCGGGTTTGCCAATGCCCGGAATTACTTCGCTTTCTGGGCAATCCTGATCATTATTATGCTGCTGCTCCTGCTGGTTTCGATCCTGGGCAGTGTCTGAAAAAAGAAAGGTTTCTTTCAAAACTTATTTAAAATTGTTTTATTGCCGGAAGGCTATAAGACGGTAAGTCATGTGTCTGTTAAATGATTCTTACCGCCTGCCCGTTTTCCCGGCAAAATTTTTTGTAATTGACTTTTGATATAGCCGGTAGAAATAGCAATTAGGAAATTCTCTTGTTTTCTCCCGTTACAGTGAATTGAATGTACTTCGTTATATGTATTCCGCGGCCTGGCGTACTGCCAGGTTGTTTTGACAGGTAGTGGTAACTCCGAACCCGGAAACCTTATTTATGATTTGAAGAAACAGAATCCCGTAATACCAGGACAGGGAGCTAGGGGATTTGCGGTTTATGCCGGTTAGTCAAATATAACCATGGCGTTTGCCGTACAGTCCTGAAATGATTCTAATGCTTACTTTGTTGAGAGATAGTTATAATCTTTTAACAGGACTTCCAGGAAATCAAAAGCGGCCATGTCGGTTTCAATCTTAAGATGTGACCGTATCTTGCCGGCAGCGGCTTCCGCCATGGCATAATCCCCTTTTTTCCGCGCTGTTTCAAGTATACTCTTCATCGCGTTGATGTCTCGGTCGCTCAGCTGCATAATCTGCGGAAAGGAGGGCACATAATTATCCGCCACTTCCTGGAAAACGGTTTCCCCGATATGGCTCCTGTTGCGGACACTGATGATGATGGTCCGGGCCAGGATATCGCCGATCCGTTGTCCTTTTTTGGACGAAACCACCAGAACGATATCGGTAACCAGGAAAGCAACGGCAAAGATCACGAGCGCGATGATCTCGGCGCTCCCGATGACGTCGTTGGTGGCTACCACGTAAAAAACATAAAGCAGGATCTGTACGATCCACAGATCCGAAAGACGGAGCAGCCACCGGATGATAAACTGGCTGATTGAGGGCTTCCCTCCGTTTTCATCGACCACCCGGAGTCCCATGACCTTTTTACCGAGACTTTGACCGTTCATGGTGATTTCCATGACCAGGTGATAAAACATGATGGGCAGGAGCAAGAGCCATTTCACCGACCAGAGGTCATAGCCGCTGTCGCGGTCAAAGGGATCCGTGTTGTTTTGAATGGAATTGTATATCTCCCCGGCAATACGAAGATAGAAGTACTGGATCAGGACATCCATCAGCAACGCCAGCAGCCGGCGGTAGAATTCCGGTACTTCAAACTCCAGTTCTATATTAAAATTGGTAGGAACTTTTATGGCACCCATACACTGATGTTATCCGGCGGTTAAGTTACAATTTTTAACGCTTGGATCGGGTTGCAGCTTAATTTGCACTGCTGAAAAAACAGTATTTTACGAACAAAAGCAGCAGGGATTGAGAGAAGCCTTATTCATAAAGAAAAACAAGGACCGCTGGCTCAAAACAGAACATCAGCCTTCGGACGACCCGGATGAAATGGCGGCGGATTTCACCCGGCTGCTGGATGATCTCGCGTACGCCAAGACCTTTTATCCTTCCGGTAAAGTGACCAGTTATATCAATACACAGGCTTCAAAGATCTACCTGGATATCTACCGCAACCGGAAGGAAGAGTCGAACCGGTTAGTGAGGTTCTGGAAAACTGAACTGCCGCTGGTAATACGCAAACATCATGGCACGCTCCTGTTCTCTTTTGTCGCTTTCAGTATTTTTTTCGTGATCGGTTATTTCACATCATCGGATGATGAAGGGCTTGTGCGCAGCATCATGGGCGATGATTATATTGATATGACACAGGAGAATATTGACAAGGGCAATCCCTTTGGAGTTTATGAATCGGGCCATCCCGTGCTCAGCTGGCTGGGGATCATGATCAACAACATCAAGGTCGCCGTCAGGGATTTTGTATCCGGGATATTTTGCGGAATCCCCACATTTATCAGCCTGGGCAAGTTCGGGATCATGGTAGGGGCCTTCGACCAGTTCATGGCCTCCCGGGGGCTGGGCCTGGATTTCTGGCTGGTGGTTTTTGTTCATGGGGTGCTGGAAATAACGGGTTTTATCATTGTATGCGGCGCCGGGTTTGTGCTCGGCAAGAGTTATTTATTTCCGGGTACTATCAAACGCATGGATGCTTTCAAAAACGGGGCGAAGGATGGTGTAAAGATCCTGATCGGGTTGCTTCCGGTTTTCGCCCTGGCCGCTTTCTTCGAGGGTTTGTTCACGCGGTTGTATAATGACCTATCGCTGTTGACCACGCTGATCGTCGCCCTTTCGGTACTTTTCGTTTGCTGGTATTTCATCATTTATCCCGTTAGGGTTAGTAAAAAAACAGCCGTCAGGCTGAATGAGGAGGAAGTATAATTGCCGCAATTGCCAAAAAATATTCATCAGCGATTACTCAGGATAGCTCTTTCGGGAACTGTTCTCTTCTGGAGTTACGGTTTTTCAGCGGCCCAGGCTGTGCCGGTTCCGGATGCCGATACCCTGGTGCGGGAAGAGGAGGTAATTGATGAATCCGGGAACGGCGAAAAACCGGAACGGTTCCGGGATAAAGCAGCGACAGACAGTTTCCGGGTAAGTGAAAGAACATTGCCTGCCGGGTATGCCGATAAACTGAAAAAAGACAAAATCTTCTGGTATGCAGATGCCGATTTACAAAAAGAGGAGATCAAAGAGAAAAATGATGATAAACAATATGTACCGCTGGGCCGGCGAACCTGGGTGCAAACCCTGTTGTGGATCCTGATCATCGGAGGGTTTGCGGGTGCCATCATGTGGTACCTGGCCGAAAGTAATGTGGGACTATTCCGCAAAAAGAAATCTCCCGGCCCGGGCAGCCAGTTCCCGGATGAAATGCCGGAGGATATTTTCTCCATTAATTATCAGCAGGAGATCGATAAGGCAACCGCGCAGGGTAATTACCGGGTCGCGGTCAGGCTGATGTACCTGCGCCTGTTAAAAGAACTTTCGGACAGGCATATAATAAAGTATAAACAGGACAAGACCAACCTGGATTACCTGGTGCAACTGCATTCTACTCCCTATTACCGCCCGTTTTTCCGGCTTACCCGCCATTTTGAATACAGCTGGTACGGCCATTTTGAGGTGGAAGAGGGGGCCTACCGGGTGATTGCCGGGGAGTTTAACAATCTTGAACATGAAATAAGCCAGCATTGAAAAAAGCGATTCCCTATATATTCCTTTCGCTTATCGCCATGGGTCTCATCGCCCTTTTCTTTACCGGGAACAACCGGGATAAGAAACTGGATGAGCGGATCACGCTGCGCAGGAAGGATAAGATACCTTATGGAACATGGGTCGCTTTTCAGTCGCTTCCCGTCCTTTTTCCCCGAGCCGAAGTGTATACCAGCCGCAGGGAACCCGGTTTGTGGAGCTCGGTTTCCGGGGAGGAAAGCGGCCAGTTGTTTATCGCCGTCACACCCCGTTTCATGGCTGATGAATATGAAATGGAGAAGCTCCTGGCCTTTGCGGAAAAGGGGAACGATGTGTTCATCAGCACACGGTCTGTCTCCGGTGATGTGGAGGATATACTGGAATGCAGTGTAAACAATAATATTCTGCCAGACCTGTTTGGAGAGCAGGAGGGCCGGCTAAAGGGGAGAGCGGACAGTTTCACCATGGTACTCAAACACCCGCCCTTTGAAGAACGCAGCGTATTCCGTTACCCGGGGAAGGAAATGGATGCCGTTTTCTCCCGGGTCAACAGGAATGTAACGGATGAACTGGGTAATAATAAAAAGGGGCAGACCAATTTCATACACCTGCGCACGGGCAAAGGAAATTTTTACCTGCACCTGGCTCCGCTTACATTCAGTAATTACTTTCTGCTGCACAGGCAGAATATGGAATATTTTGCAAAGACCCTTTCAGTGATCAGTCCGGAAACCAGGAAGATTCTATGGGATGAATATTACCTGTATAAAAAAGAAAGCGGGCAAAGGCAAAAAAAGAAAAGCTGGATCAGCGTTTTGTTCCGATACCCGGGGTTAAAAGCGGCCCTGATCACGGCCCTTCTCACGCTCCTTGTATTCCTGCTGCTGGAGATGCGGCGCCGCCAACGGTTTATCCCGGTGCTCCCGAAGCCGAGGAATGATTCCCTTGACTTTGTAAAAACGATCGGCCGGCTCTATTATGACAGGAGCGATCACCGTAACCTGTGCCGGAAGATGGCCGGTTATTTCCTGGAACATGTACGCAGCCGTTACAAACTCCCTACCGGCGTGCTGGACGAAGAATTTATTCAAAATCTCCGGTTCAAAACCGGCGCCGATGAGCAGGAGATCAGGAGGATCGTTACATTCATTAAATATACGGAGGATGCTCCTGCGGTAAATGCGGATGAAGTGACGGAGTTTTATAAATTGCTGGAAGGGTTTTACAAAAAAGCGTGACCCTCACCCCCCGGCTCTTCTCCACACGGGGAGAGGGGAGAATGGAATCAATGGTAAAAATGTAACAAGGGCAGTGAGTGATTGAGGGCGGAGTGGGGAATGGGGAACGTGGAATGGAATAGATTATTGACGATCGGGAATAAAGCACTGTAAAGAAACGGGAATAAATGTTGTCTAATCCCATCAAGGAGCAGTTAACCGGGTAAAATAAAAAATACAATTTATATCTATGCAAGACGAACCTATTTTTCAGCCGCGTACGGATCTCAGTGAATTGCAGGAAGCGGTCCTGTCCATCCGGAATGAGATAAAAAAAATCATTGTGGGGCAGGACGAGATGGTCCGCCTGATCATCACAGCCTTACTGGCCGATGGTCATGTGCTGATCGAGGGGGTTCCGGGTGTGGCCAAAACCCTCACCGCCAAACTGGTGGCTAAAAGCGTGGACGCGGGTTTCTCGCGTATCCAGTTTACACCCGACCTGATGCCCTCCGATGTGCTGGGAACACCGGTTTTTAATCCTAAAGAAGCCGTATTTGAATTCAAGAAAGGACCTGTGTTCAGTCATATCGTACTCGTGGATGAGATCAACCGGGCTCCGGCCAAAACGCAATCGGCCTTGCTGGAGGTGATGGAAGAAAGACAGGCCACGATCGACGGAAGATCTTACCCGATGGCATCGCCATTTATGGTACTGGCCACACAGAACCCTGTGGAGCAGGAAGGGACCTACCGGCTTCCCGAAGCGCAACTGGACCGTTTCCTGTTCAAGGTGCTGGTGCCTTATCCCAGCGAAAATGAAGAACTGACGATACTCACGCAGTTTCACAATATGGGTAATGCGACCGTAATGGATATGATTAAGCCCGTTTTACCGGCGCAAAAAGTGGTCGCACTCCGGCAACTGATTAAAACGCTGGTGATCGAGGAAAAACTGCTCCAGTTCATTGCGAAACTGATTCACCAGACACGTAATAATAAATCGGTTTTTCTCGGTGCCTCCCCCCGCGCTTCGCTGGCCATCATGAATGCTTCCAAGGCTATGGCGGCCATCCAGGGCCGGGATTTTGTGACACCGGAAGATATCCTGGCCATCGTTCCCCCGGTTTTAAGACACCGGATCATTTTGTCGCCCGATAAGGAAATGGAAGGGATCACCGAGGATGAAGTGATCCGGCAGATCGTACAGGGGATGGATGTGCCGAGGTAGGGGGGTGGTTGATTAGTTAATTGGTTAATTAGTTAATTGGTTAAATGGTTAATTGGGTTATTGGGCAAATTGTATCAGGGGTTGATCAGAATATTTGCGCAGATCGAAAGTTGGGCTTTAATGCCCGGGACCTGAAGGGTATTACTGCTGTCAAGAACAGAATATTACAATGATCCAGTCATTTTATTTAAACAGGGTCGCGTATTACATAGCGGGGGTGGCTTCCGTGGTGTTCGTCGCCAGTTATTTCATACCGCAGCTATACCGGATCGGTTTCCTGGTATTGTTACTGCTGGGTATAGCCCTGCTGGTGGACGGGTTACTATTGTACAGTAAAAGTAGCGGGATTCGGGCCGAAAGGGAAGTATCCGATCGTTTCAGTATCGGCGACCCGAACCTGGTCGTCATCCGTGTATCCAATCACTATGCATTCCCGGTCCGGGCCAGTATCATCGATGAATTGCCGGTGCAGTTCCAGGAGCGAGACTGGATCCGCAAGATACGTATTGCCCGGGAGGGGGCCCAGACGCTGGAGTACAGCCTGGTTCCGTACTCAAGGGGAGAATATGTTTTTCATGACATCAATGTATTTGTGCATGGTCCGCTGGGGCTGGTAAAACGACGCTATGTCTTCCCGGGCGAACAGGTGGTGAAAGTGTATCCTTCCTATGTGCAAATGAGGAAGTACCAGTTGCTTGCGGTGAGCAACCGGCTTCAGGAAGTGGGGGTGAAGAGGATCCGTAAGATCGGTCACAGTATGGAATTTGAACAGATCAAGGAATATGTACGCGGGGATGATTACCGGACCATCAACTGGAAGGCCACAGCGCGTAAGGAAGGACTGATGGTGAATAATTACACCGATGAACGCAGCCAGCAGATTTATTGCCTGATCAACAAGGGCCGGGTAATGAAAATGCCGTTTAACGGGCTCACGCTGCTGGATCATTCGATCAACGCGGCGCTGGTACTCGCCAACGTGGCCCTGGTTAAGCAGGATAAGGCCGGGATCATAACATTCGAAAAGAATATCGACGCTTTTCTGCAGGCGGATAAGAAGCCCACCCAGATGAACCTGGTGCTGGAAACTCTTTACCGTCAGCAAACGGATTTTCTTGAACCCGATTTTGAGAAACTATTTTCCCTGATCCGCAACCGGGTCACCAACCGGAGCCTGCTGGTACTGTTCACCAATTTTGAATCCGTGGAAAGCCTGCAGCGTGAGATGCCTGCCTTAAAAAGAATTGCCAAATACCATCTCCTGCTGGTGGTATTCTTTGAAAACACCGAACTGCGGGCTCTTCTTGAAAAAAAGGCCGGCACCCTCGAAGAGATCTACATAAAAACGATTGCAGAAAAATTTATGTATGAAAAACGGCTCATGGTGAAGGAACTGCACAAGAACGGTATTCCCTCCATATTGACCAGCCCGGAAAACCTGACGGTGAATACGGTGAATAAATACCTGGAGCTGAAAACGAGATTGTCTATTTAAGTCTGGAGTCGGGAGTCTGGAGTCCGGAGTTTACATTTGCGGGATTATGGAAAAAAAGGAAAAAGCGTGGAATGTGGAATTTGAGGAGGGGAAGGTGCTGCTGATTGACAAACCGCTTCACTGGACCTCGTTTGATGCTGTTCGGAAGATCCGCAATCTGATTCGTATTAAGAAAGTAGGACATGCGGGAACGCTTGACCCGCTGGCCAGCGGTTTGCTTATTCTATGCACGGGGAAATTCACAAAAAGGATCAACGAATATATGGCGCAGGAAAAAGAATACACGGGAACCTTTGTGCTTGGCGCCACCACTCCCACGTATGACCTGGAAAGTGAGCCCGGTCATTTTCTGCCTACCGGTGGGATTACGGAGGAGGACATACGGAAAACCGCCACCTTATTTACTGGTGAGATCATGCAGGTGCCCCCGTCGCATTCGGCGATTAAGCAGGGAGGGAAACGCGTATACGAACTGGCCCGGGAGGGGAAGGAGGTGAAACTGGAACCCCGGAGAGTGACCATCAAAGTATTCGAGATCGTGGCTGTGGAAATGCCGGTGGTTCATTTTCGCGTGGTCTGTTCAACGGGAACTTATATCCGTAGCCTGGCGCATGATTTCGGAAAGGCGCTTGGATGCGGCGCTTACCTGGGCAGTCTTTGTCGCACCCGGATCGGTGAGTTCCGGCTGAAGGAGGCCATGAGCATCGACACATTTGAGCAATCGGTGCAGCAGCTCAAAGCACAAAAGGATAACTGATGGCCAGCTGGAACTGGTCGGCATCCCTCCACTTCTTATAACCAAACCACTTGTTCTGTACCGCCACATTGACGGGAGAAGGGCTCGGATCCTTGGCCTTGATGGAATAATCGAGCCGCAATACGAAGAAACTGAAATCGATCCGGAAACCGGTACCCACACCCACAGCCAGATCGTGACCCAGCCTGTTGAAGGAAAACACTTCTTCTGCCGGCCGGGTCGGTGATTTTTTCATATACCAGATATTGCCGATATCCGTAAACAGGGCGCCCTCCACTTTTATACCGAAAGGTTTGAAAAAAGGAAAGCGGTACTCGATATTGGCTTCAAGATGAAGATCGCCGTAGCGATCCGGTAGACCCGTAGTGCCGAAATCCTGAATGGAAGAACCGGGTCCGAGTTTACGCAGTCCCCAGGCCCGCATGCTGTTGGGGCCGCCGGCGAAATACTGGCGCAGGAGAGGCAGGTTGTATCTTCTTCTTTCATTTACGGTGGAATTGAATTCGTATCCTATTCCGGCAAAGGCGTGCAGTACCAGCGCCGATTTCCGGATACTGATCTTTCGGGCAAAATCGATATCCAGTTTGATGAAACGGAACAGGTTGCTGTCGAGATAATCATTGTTGATCAGCCCGGTTAATAAACCCGATACTTCCGCATTCATGTTGAACACGTTTATGTGTTTGTTCCTGCCCCCGGTAACCCTGACACCCGCCAGCATCGAAGAAATGAAACCGTCTGCAAAGATGTTTCGCAGGGAAGGGTTCCTGGAAAAAATAGAATCCAGCCGGGGGAGTGATTTGAACCGGGAGTACTCAATATTGGGAAACCGGAGCGTCATAAATTTTTTGCCCCACTGAAAATCATAGCCCCATGATCCATTGATGGTTTGCAGGTTGTACAGTGCCCTTCTTTCCGTCAGGGCCGCGTTAAACACCAGCACGCTCCGGAAACTGTTACGGATATTTTCATGCAGCCATTGCATGCGGGGTATCGGCCGGGGAAAAGCGATCGTATGATTGATACTCAGCTGCCGTGTCTGGATAAACTTGATTTCAGTGGCCGTATCCCTTCCCGTTTCCACGCCAAACCGGATATTGGTGGCCGACTGGCTGGCCGTGCGGGCGAAATTCCTGTTTTGCAGTCCTATATTGAAACCGATGCCAAAAAGGTTTCCCGAAACCAGGTTATTGTTCCGGCTCCCCTCGATGTTGGCGGTGAAAGAATATTTTTTTGCGGGGGTAAGACGGATAATGAAATCGGCTGTATCCTGGTCTTGCCGGGGTTGTTGTTCGATATTGATAAGCCGCCAGGCTGACAGCGAATTGAACCGGTTGATCGTTTTAAAATAATTCCGCTGGTCGTACAGTTCCTTATGCCGTAAAAAAATATTGGGAGGAATGATTTTGGGTTTGAACCGGTTGAGATAGGAGACCACCCTGACGTGCCCCAGCTGCGTTTCTTTCCGTTCCAGATCCGTTGTGTCCAGCGGGGTATCGGGGTAAACGGTGATCTCGCCGACATGATATTTTTTAAGTTTCGCGCTGTCATATCCCGGGCGGAGACGTATTTCCAGGTTGGCCGTCGGGTTATCTCTTCGTTCTTTGAGTTTCCGTAGCAATTCGAGTTGCTCAAGCGGGTCGAGGCTGGGTTGGAGAAGCGAAATGTCGAGCGTATCCCAGAGCCCGATCAGTTCCTCCCTTCCGAAGCGCATATAACCGTTGTTTCGGTAAAGCAGCACCAGCCGGTCGAGTTCCTCTGAAATGGCGGCTTTCGCGAAAGGATCGCCCTCTTTCAGTTTGGCTTCCTTTTGGGTGGACAGGGCGAGTTCCTGTAGTTGCGGCTGCCGTATATTGTAGGAAAAGGAATCGATCCGCACCAATTTTCCGGGGATGACATTGAAATCAACAGTGGCGCGGTACTGGTTTTTTTCGGTTGAATCCACGGTGACCATATAGGTAATGGTATCCCTGAAATAACCCAGAGAAGTTAACAGGGCCCGCATATAAATAACGGATCTATCCGCGTTCGCGTTTTCGTAAACCGGCGGGTTTTTCATCACGCTCCAGAGTATCTTGGACACCGAACGTGAACGCATGCTGTCATCAAGCTGTACTTTCAGTCTTGAACTGAGGGTCTCCTTTTCTTCGTTTGTAAAGTCGCCCTGAACATTGATATTTGTTTTATAAACAAAGGGTTTCCCGGCCGGGTAATTCTTGACGATGGTACAGGAACCAACCAGTAGTAAAATCAAACCGGCGCAGCAGCTAAAAAGGAGTTTCCTCGAAAAAAAGGGCTGACCGGTTGACATAATAAAAATCAGGATGATATGCTTGCGAAATCCAGGGTCAAATATATCCAAACTTTAGGCCAGAAAAAATTCAGGCAGCAGGAAGGTCGTTTCATTGCGGAAGGACCGAAGATCGTTGCCGAATTGCTGACTTATCGCCGTCCCTTCGTAAAAGAGATCTTCGCGCTGCAGGAATGGATAAACGAAAATAGTTCACTGATCGGTCCCGTGGCCTGTACAGCCATCCGGGAGCATGAATTAGAAAAAATTTCACAACTCAGTACGCCTAACCAGGTGCTGGCTGTCGTGGACCAGTTTGAAATCCCCTCAACGATCGTTACAAAGAACCGAATCACTCTCGCGCTGGACGGGATACGCGACCCGGGCAATTTAGGTACGATACTCCGTATTGCCGACTGGTTCGGTATCAGCCAGGTAATATGCAGCCCGGATTCAGCGGAACAGTATAACCCCAAAGTGGTTCAGTCCAGCATGGGCAGTATTACCAGGGTGGATGTGTATTACACCGGGCTGGAGCAATGGCTGGCGTCGCAACAGCCGGTACGGATCTATGCGGCCGTACTGGATGGCCAGGATATCAGCCGGATGAGCAAATTGAATGAGGGGATCATCCTGGTCGGCAATGAAGCAAAGGGTATACAGCCCTCGTTGCTGGAACTCGCCAATGTACGTATCACCATCCCCCGTAAAGGGAAGGCCGAATCACTGAATGTTGCAGTGGCCACGGGAATTATCCTGGCACAGTTGACATAAACCGGGGTGTAGCATTTCTTAACCGGCCGGCTACCTGAATTGCACCGCCCGTACGGGTTGAATCTTTTTTACCAGCAGGCTGGGTATCATCAGTACCAGGAAGGAAAGCAGCAAGGTGCCGGCGCCCACGGCAAGCACCTGCCAGGCAACCACCTTCACCGCCGCTGTACTGACATAATAAGCTTCTTCCCGGAGCCGGATAAAACCGGTGGCGTCCTGCAGCCAGAGCAACCCCAGGGCCAGCGCGGTCCCGATAAGTATACCGGTAAGCGTGATAAAGGCCGCGTGCCGGAGAAAAACTTTCTGAACCGTCCAGTCGGTGGCGCCCAGCGATTTCAGAATCCCGATCATGCGCACTCTTTCCAGCACCAGTATGAGGAAACAGGTTACCAGGTTGATCACGGCCACCACGGTGATGATGAGGATAAGCACCAGGGTGTTCTTGTCCTGCAGGTTCAGCCAGTCGAAAATGTTGGGTGAAATATCCCGGGCGCTCACCGTATTCCAGGTTAGCGGGAAATCCTCCTGGTCATAAATGGCCCCGGCCACCGCATCGATCTTTTTGTAATCGTCGAGAAACACTTCGTACCCGCTTACTTCATCGGGGCTCCATTCGTTCAGCCGCTGGATCAGTTTGATATCGCCGATGGCAAATGTTTTGTCGTATTCTTCGATCCCTGTTTTGTAGATACCCGCCACGGTGAGCTTATCCGGACGTAGCGTGCCATCGGGGCGTATGAAATAAATCAGGATCCGGTCATTCAGCCCCAGCCGGAGTCGTTGTGCGGTAGAGGCAGACAGTATGATCTCGCGGCTGTAGGTGCTGTCATTATAGCGGATCGCCCGGCCTTCCTGCAAAAATCCCTGCAGGCTGCCGGAACCAAATGTGCTGTCGAACCCTTTCAGCAGCACGCCTTCAATCTCATCAGTTGTTTTAAGAATCGCATAGCGCGTGGCATAAGTGTGTATGCTTTTCACACCGGGCTGGCGGAGGATTTGGGCGGCGACGCTGTCGTTTTTTATTATGGGGGTTTCTTCCGATATGATGGCCTTCACGTTATCCTTTTCCAGCACCCGGATATGACCGATGAAACTGAAGACTTTGCTGCTTACGGTTTCTTTAAAACCGTTGGCCAGGGAGAGGGCGATGATCATCACCATCACGCTGATCACGGTAGCCACCGTGGACAGGCGGATGATAAACCGGGAAAAGGATCTCTGCTGGTTAAACGCGATACGGTTTGCTATGAATCCTGCAACCTTCAAGGTTTCTTGATTGTCTTTTATCAAAAATAAGCCCGGGGAGAGATTTATCCTCTTTTTTGGGTTAATTTAGACCCTTTGTGAACGAATTTTATACATCCGCATGAGGCGATTTTCCGCAGTTATTTTTTTCCTGTTGCCTGTTGCCGCCACAGCGCAGTTGCCGGATCATATTTATGCGCCCAATATCCGTACGGTAAAACTGTATAAGACAGGGGATATTTACAGTTACCCGGTCATGCTCCTTAACAGCAACGACCAGCTGGAACTTCACTTTGACGATATGGACGGGGATGTTAAGTATTATTATTACAGTTTCCAGTTGTGCAACGCCGACTGGAAACCGGCCAATGTGCAGACCTTTGACTACATCCGCGGATTCCAGAGCAACCGGATCGGCACCTACCGCAATTCATCCATCGTGGGTACCCGGTATACGCATTACCAGGCCCAGATCCCCGAACGGAATTCTGCGCCCACGAAAGGGGGCAATTACCTCCTGAAAGTTTTTCTGAACGATGACACGTCAAAACTCGTTTTCACAAAAAGGTTTCTTGTCGTCAACACCAGGGCGTCGGTATCGGGAATAGTGACTCAGCCTTACAACAATAACTACTTCCAGACCCACCAGCGGGTGCAGGCGAATGTAAGCACGGCGGCCGGCCAGATCAATACATTTTCTCCGCAGGACCTCAAAGTGGTGATCCTGCAGAATTATGTGTGGTCTTCGGCGGCGCTGATCGACCGCCCCAGCCTGTTCAGGGGCAACCAGTACGAATACAGCGATGAGGAGAACACCACTTTTCCCGCCGGTAAGGAATGGAGATGGATCGATCTGCGGAGCCTGCGACTCCGGAGCGACCGGATGCAGAAGATCATTGATCACGACAGCACCAACCGAATCGATGTCTATGTTGCGCCGGATGGCGAGAGACGCCAGCAACTGTATGTGTACTACCGGGATCAGAACGGAATCTATACCATTGAGAACCGTGATAATGCGAACCCCCTGTGGCAGGGAGATTATGCCTGGGTGCATTTCACCTTTGTGCCTCCCGGAAACAGGGCCTATGAGGGGAGGAGCATTTACCTGTTCGGGGAGCTGACCAATTATGAACAGAACGACGCATCGCGGATGGAATTCAATGAAGAAAAGGGGGTCTATGAAAAGGCGCTGTACCTGAAACAGGGATATTATAATTATTCCTATGTAACGCTGACTGATAAAAAGGACCGGATCGCTTCCGTGGAAAATACGGAAGGCAATTACTGGGGAACGGAAAATGTTTATATGGTGCTGGTCTATTTCCGCCAGTTTGGCGCCCGTTCGGACGAGTTGATCGGGTTTACCCGAATCGGCTCCATGTTTCAGCGTTAAGAGGCATTTGTTTCTCCGTAAATCCCGGTCCGGGCCGTTCTTTTTTTATCCGGTCGTGACTCTTTATCTCATGCCATTTACCGCTGCTGCCGTATATTTGCGGCGGCAGGTCTTACACGACCAGCTCCTGCTGAATCCTCCCAGGGCCGGAAGGCAGCAAGAGTAGGTGGTTGAGCGGTGCGATGTAATAAGCCTGCCATTTTTTTTCCTCTTATTGGCATGCTTATTTAAAATCCCGTTTATGAAATTTTTTATTGATACCGCAAACCTGGCACAGATCAGGGAGGCCAATGAACTGGGCATCCTGGATGGTGTCACCACCAATCCCTCTCTCATGGCCAAGGAGGGCATAAAAGGGGAGGCGGCGGTCATGAATCATTATAAGACCATCTGTGAAATGGTAGATGGCGATATCAGCGCAGAAGTGATCAGTACCGATCTCAAAGGGATCATTGATGAAGGAATGAAACTGGCTTCTATCCATCCCAATATTGTTGTGAAAGTGCCCATGATCAAAGACGGGGTTAAGGCCATCCGGTGGTTTTCGGAGAACGGGATCAAGACCAACTGTACACTGGTATTCTCTGCCGGGCAGGCTATACTGGCCGCCAAGGCCGGGGCCACGTATTTGTCGCCTTTTATCGGCCGGATCGACGACAGCAACTGGGATGGGATAGAACTGATCAGCCAGGTGTCACAGATTTATTCCATACAGGGTTTCAAAACCCAGATACTCGCGGCATCCATCCGCACCGCCCTGCATATCGTGAAATGCGCCGAGGCGGGCGCCGATGTCTGCACCTGCCCGCTGGATTCCATCCTGGGACTGCTTAAACATCCCCTCACCGATATCGGGCTGGCCAAGTTCCTGGAGGACGCGAAAAAGACCGTGTAGGCATTTCGGATTTTTTATTGAACCACATAGAACATAGATGAACACATAGTGGTTTGTTTATTGGTACACCCCGGGATACCGGCTGATCTTATTTATTTCATTAATCTTACAGGAAAACACAGAAACATTTGTTTGTGTATAGAAATATCTATTGATTAAAAGACATTTCTATGTGTTTTCTATGTGGTCTATGTTCTATGTGGTAAAAAAAAGATCCCTAACGGTTGTTCTTCCTTTTTGTCTTCGAAGGAGCGGTCCGGTTCATGATCTCTTCTTTTGTCGGGAGTGGCCCGTCAGGCAACTGTTTGATCCAAATTGTTCTTTCGATCCACACGGACGGGTTGCTTTTCAGGACCGCTTTTACGGTCACTTTTCTATCGGTGAAATGTTCAGGAATGATGAGCTCATTACCCTGGAAAACGGCTGTAGGGCAGGAGAAAAGGATCTCTTTCGAACTCAGGGGCATCCATTTCCCGTTTGATAATTTACCATCCACATTGATATAATTGTGCTGTCCCTTTTTCAGGCTGTCGGTATAGAGATGAAAATAGATACTGTCCACTTTCTGTGCGAAAAGAGGGCTAATAGCACCTGTAATAAAAAGGGAAAGTAAAATCCGTTTCATTTCTATCACAATGTCGTAAATCCGTGCCAAATGGTTGGTTGACGGAATACGGCAACAGTGATTTAACTTTTTAATATGCGTATACGCGGGGCCGGAAAATTTTACCGGGTCAGGTACGGGGTATACCCATTTCGGCCGAAGATTATTTTTTAACCAGTTGAAGAAGTATGGTCTTTTCCTTGGCCGGCATATCGCATTGGGCTTTCCCGGAGGTGTTATCGCTGACAATCCAGATATTCCCTTCGTTGTCAATTGTGATGCCTTCCAGGTTCATGCTGTAATCCTGGTCCTTGTATTCGTTGGAGATTTCGGAGAAACGTTCTACGTTGATATTTTTCAGTGTTTCTTTCTGCAAATGTCCGTCCTTGTCGATTTCGATCGCCTCGATGAACTGCTGGCGGAGTTTTCCTTTTGAATAGGATTTCAGGCAGAGTAGCCGGTCATTTTCCTGGTCATAACAGATATCCGAGTAGCGCCATTGGGGATTGGTAAGGGGCAACTCGATCGTGGATTCGTACTTAAGGCTGAAACTGTTGTCATCGCTGCCCGGTTCAATGCTGAAGGTCCATATCTGGGAAACGGTCATATCCTCGTTTCGTTCCCGGAGGAGGTAAAATTTATTGTTTGTTTCATTGGCGGCGATACCTTCCATGCCATCCCCGTTCTTGGATTTGGGAGGCAGCGCAACAGAAGTTTCCAACTGTTTCAGGGCGCCATCCGACGGGTTGATCTCGTAAATGGCCACGGCATTTTCTGAAACCGTGTAGAGTTTGTTTTTAAAGGAGGTCATACCCTCCATCTCATACATCTGGGGTACACTGATATTGATGGTTTGCACGATCGCCCCGGTAGCCGGGTCGGCTCCGAATATCAACGGGCAGCGTTCCGATGCGAAATACAGTTTGCCATCCATGTACTTCATACCGGAAATACACACCTGTTTGTTCATCGCCTCGGGAAGCGGAACATTTTGAATGCTGTACGCGGGTACGGCCATGGGCTGGGCAAGGGCTGCGGAAACGGATAAGGTAGCTGAAATCAGAGCAATAATCCTCATTTTATTCGATTTATCGGCCTGGAATGGTCCGGGTTAAGAGCGAATTTAATAAAAGTTTTCAGTCGAACAAGAAGAGGGGGACGGGAGACGGGAGATGGGAGTCTGGAGTCGGGAGTCGGGAGACGGGAGACGGGAGTCGGGGGAAGAATGATTTTTAGATATTCTGTATAATTAGTTGAAATGCAATCGGGGAAAAGTGAATAGTTTTTCTGCGACCGGAGTTATGTAAATTTTTTTTGGTTTTTTTTAATTGTTAAACAGGGGATCAATGACCGGCTTTTACCGGAAGGTCGGCTTCAATACAGATAGCGGACCGGTGAAGGATCATTTTTTCGGAATGGGTATCCATGGATAATTCCACCCATCCGTAATAAGTTTCCCCGCTTTTTTTTATACTGACCGGGAGATAGCGATGGTTTGCGTTATTCCAGCGACCTTCCCAGTTAACGGATCCGTTTGAACGGGTGATCTTTTCCGCGAGTACGATCGCGGAAATTTCCCACCACAGGTATCCGGTATGTACTGCAGCGATCCTGTCTCCCTTTACCAAAACGGGTGATTCATCATTCGAATCATTTAATAGGCAGGTGCTGATCTTTGAATAAGCATAGAATTGAAGACGGTCCCGCCCGAGTACCGGGTCGCCGACCAGCAGGGTACTGAAAGAAAAATCCGTGATCCCATCCGAGTTGATATCGAGCAGGAAGGGCTGTTGATGGGTCACTTCCGCATTTTGCAGATCGATGTACTTCATCGCCGGGCTACCGGGAATGACCGGCCTGTCCTTTTTGGTGCAGGAGAGTGCGGCCATGGTAACCAGTAACAGGATGATCAGCTTATTCACAGTTGTTTTTTAAATGATCAGTCAATTTGCTGCTGCAACAATAATGCGGCACATGCGTTCGCCAGCAGGAAACGATCTTCCGGAGTAGTCCTTCGAAGAAATATCATGCCTTTATCCATCAGCGAAACAGCCGCCACCACGATCCCTTTTTCATCGCGGAATTCAAAACCCACGCTGCCGGCCAGGATATTGCCTGACCTGCCGTTCTTCTCCAGTCGGGTCACCGGTACCAATGTGTAATATTCATCCCGGCTTTTGGCCAGTACACCTGTATAGCTTTTGGCTTTGGCCTGCGCAGCCTGGTTGTCGAGGATCAGTTGCCAGGGATCTTCATCTTTATTCACAAAGATCTGAACGTAGTAAAAACTGCTGGAACTCCCGCCCTTACCGGCGATGTCGAGACCGATATTGAGAATACTGTTCTCCCTGCGGCCGATCTGGAGGTCCTTTGCCCGGAAACGGGATACACAGAAAACCTCGGATGAATTCAGTTCATCTGTCAGGCGGAAATTGACGGTTTGTCTTTTATTGATGTATTCGGTGGAAATGATATTCACCCATTCATGCTGGGCTGTTCCGCCCCAACCGATTCCGGTCCGGGAAGAATTTCCCTTGGTCCAGGATCGCTTCACTTTTGTGGTGCGGTATTCCCCGAAACTTAATTTTTCTTTGATCAGCAACCCCTGTCTTCCCTGTACAGCATACACATCCGTTTGTGTGCGTAAACTGTCGCTGACCGACATTTTCATCGGGGAACACCCTGTGAGTATGAAGATTGTTAACGAAATGCAAATGATAGTTTTCATGGCTGAAGGAATTTGTATTTATGAGGGCAAGATTAGGACATGTTATGCGTGTAGGGATTCACGTTAGTGATGAATTGAGGAATTGGTGAGATGAAATGATCCAATATAGCCGGGAACAGCTCAAAGCTGCAGGCGAAACCCAAAAACCGGCAGTTCCCCCTGCAGGAAGTCCAGATCCGCGGATCTTCTGAAGCCCATCTTTTCATACATGGCCCAGGCGGTTTGCATGGCTTTCGTGGTATGTATGATGAGTTGAGGAATGCCCTGCTCCTTTGTTTTGCTGATGCATGCCAGCGTGAGCAGTTTGCCGATGCCCCTGCCGCGAACCAGCGGGTCTACCGCCAGTAAACGAAATCCGGCAGCATTCTTCTCCCCCGTGGCCGTGCCCCCGGAGCCATAGTGCTGCATGTCGTTGTAATAAACCACGGCGCCGGCGACCCGGTCATCCGGGCCGGAGGCTACCAGCAATTCCGTTCCGGGTTTCAGGGTTTGCTCACCGATATTGGCCAGCATGGCATAATACCGGGGCTGTTCGTCCGGTTTGGGAAATCCTTTCAGCCCTGAATATACATCCACCATTAATCTGCCTATTTCGGCGTATTCAGCGGGGCGGGCATTTCTGACAATGTATTCCTGCATGGGACTGACCTGTTTGGTCAAAAATAAATTTTAAAAACGGTCACTCAGGTGCTTAATGAGTGCATTGCCCGATTTCATTGACGAACGGATAAAAAGAAACCCCCAGGCTGCGGGGGTTTGTTCGTGCCGGATGTTTTTAGTTTTAAAAAAAGATCAGGCCAGTTTCTTTTGAAGATTCTGATCGATCGCATCCAGGAACTCCTCGGTGTAAAGAAAGTGATCCCCGTGTTTCACCTTGTTGCCGTGAATGCAAATGGCCAGGTCCTTGGTCATTTTTCCTTCTTCCACCGTTTGTATACACACGGCCTCCAGCGAGTTGGCAAAATCGATCAGGGGCTGGTTATTATCCAGTTTTCCACGGAAGGCCAGCCCCCGGGTCCAGGCAAAGATGCTGGCGATGGGGTTGGTGCTGGTGGGTTTGCCCGCCTGGTGGTCGCGGTAATGACGGGTAACGGTGCCATGCGCCGCTTCGGCCTCCATGGTTTTTCCGTCGGGGGTAACGAGTACGGAGGTCATCAGCCCAAGTGATCCGAATCCCTGTGCCACGGAATCGCTTTGCACATCGCCGTCATAATTCTTGCAGGCCCAGACAAAATTGCCGTTCCATTTCAGCGCGCTGGCCACCATGTCGTCGATCAGCCGGTGTTCATACACAATACCGGCCGTTTCGAATTGCTGCCTGAATTCATTTTCATAGATCTCCTGGAATATATCCTTGAAGCGCCCGTCGTATTTTTTCAGGATCGTATTCTTGGTAGACAGGTAGAGGGGCCATTTCTTATTCAGCGCCATGTTGAAACAGCTCCGGGCAAATCCTTTAATGCTTTCATCCGTATTGTACATGGACAACGCCACTCCGTCGCCTTTAAAATTAAACACTTCAAAAGTTTGCGGCGCACTTCCGTCTTCGGGCGTAAACGTCATGGTCAGTTTTCCTTTTCCTTTGATAACCGTATCGGTGGCCCGGTACTGATCACCAAAAGCATGCCGTCCCACGATAATGGGAGCCGTCCAGTTGGTCACGAGCCGGGGTACATTGCTGATCACGATCGGTTCGCGGAAAACGGTGCCGTCGAGAATGTTCCGGATGGTACCGTTGGGACTCTTCCACATTTGTTTAAGGTTAAATTCTTTCACCCTTGCTTCATCGGGCGTAATGGTAGCGCACTTGATACCCACGCCAAACTCGCGAATGGCATGCGCGGCATCAATGGTTACCTGGTCGTTGGTCTGGTCGCGGTATTCGATTCCGAGGTCATAGTACCTGATATCTAGTTCGAGATAAGGGAGGATCAGTTTATCCTTTATGAATTTCCAGATGATCCGGGTCATTTCATCACCATCCAGTTCTACAACCGGGTTGGCCACTTTGATCTTTTGGGGCATGCTGCTTGGTTTTAAAGTATTACAATTCAACTGCCTGTGTGGCAGGGATTGCAAATCTAAGGGATAATACCGAGCCGTTGCTCAGCCCGGGGGATGGCCGTTCATCCCGATCTGTGTTATAAATCATCCCGGGTCTTGATCTGAATCAAGGAGAAGTTGTACCTTTTAGTGCTATTTCGCTATATGGATGCTGCCCGATTATTCCTGGAATACCTGCGCAGGTTTGTTGAGTTCTCGGAGGAAGAATTCAAGACATTGATATTACCCTATCTCACAGTTCAAAAATTCGAAAAGAAGCAGGTGATCACCCGGGCGGGGGAAGTAGAGAATTATCTTTACTTTATTGGCAAGGGATTGATCCGGAAATATTACCTGAAAGGGAGGGAGGAGATCAATACGCAGATATCCACCGAAGGACACATCATCCACAGCCAGGAGTCTTTTCACAGCCGCACGCCTTCCGAATACGTGGTGGAAGCCATTGAACCCAGTATCGTGGTGTCCATTTCCTACCGCGACCTGGAAGCCGCTTTTGACCAGTCGAAGAAAATGGAGCACCTGGGCCGGAAGGTGATCACGCATACCATGGTATTAAAGGACCGCTGGCAGATGCAATTGGTAAAAATGACCCCGCGCGAGCGGTTCATCAATTTTGTAACGAAGAATCCCGAACTGGTTCAGCGCGTACCGCAGAAATACCTGGCGAGCTACCTGAATATCAAACCCGAAACGTTTAGCCGTTTCAAGCACCTTTTACGCACGCAGGGAAAGCAAAGAGCCAATTCCGTTTAGCCCCATTCCAAATCCGGGATCATCACCTCAATCCGCCGAATCCCGGCATCGGGTGGGTATTGATCACCGTCAAAAGCCCCAATCCTCATCGATCCGGTCACTTTAAATGGTCAAACAGGGTATCCATTTCATAATGCAGGCTTAACAAAAACAGTTTCCGCCAGTTGCCTGCTGATGGTGAAAACCGGATGACGGCCTGTTTTCAATTCCAGGGATCCGTCGAATTCGAACCTTTTTTTAATCTCCAGCCGGCTGCCGATTAAAATCTTATTATGCTCCAGTAATTCAAGCAGTGAACTGGACTGGTCCTTTACACTGCTGACGATTGCCACGCGGTTCAGGGGCCATTGGGTGAGACAGGTGTTCCTGATCGTTTTGATCCTCCCATGGGCGTCAGGGATCGGGTCGCCATGCGGATCCACCCGGGGAAATCCCAGAAATGCGTCCAGTTTATCGATTAGATTCGTGTTGCTGACATGTTCAAGTTCTTCCGCCACTTCATGTACTTCATCCCAGGTGAATTTCAGTTTTTCTGCCAGGAAGTACTCCCATAAACGGTGACGGCGCACGATCATCCTCGCCACTTTACCCCCAACGGGGCTGAGCCGGAATCCCTGGTAAGGCTGATAATAGAGGAGTTTTTTGGCTTTCAGCTTTTTCATCATATCCGTAACAGAGGCCGGCCGGGTTTGGAGTTCCCGTGCCAGTTCATTGGTAGTAACCGTACCCGCCTGTTGCTGCAGCCGGAAAATGGCCTTGATATAATTCTCCTCGCTGATGGAATAATTCATGCTGGCTAAAAATAAATTTAGACAAAACTAAATAAGTTTTTAATAATAAGGAGATCCATGAACCCGGTCCGCTGTTTATTGGGTTTGTCCGGCCGGCCGGAACAGGATAAAGTGGAGGTAACCGCAGGCCGGTTTTTTCACCCGCGTGCAGGCCGGATCCTGCTGCCGGCTTCCGATTTGGCTCCTGTAATAATCCGGAAAACAAAAACCGCTTATTTTCGGGACTCAATTCCGGCTATGAACAGGTTAAAAACCCTTACAATTATTACCGCCCTATTATGGTGCCTGGCGGGCTGCAAATCGAAAAAAAAGGTATCCATGACCGGCGATGATCCGGTAGAGACCGGCGATTTCATCTCGTTCTTCCAGCCGCTTAAACTGCCGTATTATTACGCGGACAGTACGCTGCAAAAAACAAAGAAGGAGAACGACTCCCTCCTCATCAGTTATAAGGTCTTTACACAGATCATTCCCGACAGCGTGATCACAAAAGTGTATGGAAAGGGAGCCCGGCCTAAGATCTATGCCATGGGCCGGTCGGTAGGGCCCAATAATGAGATCCTCCTGCTTGTGAAGACCATCCTCGGTTCCAAAAGGACCGTTTTCATACTCGGTTTTGACGCGGAAAATAATTTTGCCGCCTCCCTGACAGCCCTTCGCCCGGACCAGCTGACCACCACCCAACAAGTCATGATCATCGACCGGAGGCATACGATAACCAAAACCATGCTGCGAAGGAACCGCGACGGCAGCCTGAGCGAGGGCAAGGATGTGTATGCTTTTAATTCGGACAGCAAACTGTTTTACCTCGTCATGACCGATGCCCTCGAGGATAAACCCACCGAACTGATCAACCCGATCGATACGCTGACCCGCAAACAAAAATGGACGGCTGACTATGGATCCGGAAAAATGAACCTTGTTTCCATCCGTGACGGGCGCAGGAGTAACGAGCTCACTTTCTTCATTCATTTCGACAGGGATAACGGCAAATGCACGGGTGAACTGAAGGGGGAAGCGGTAATCACGGGCACCCATACGGCCGAATACCGAAAGGACGGGGATCCCTGTAAACTGAAATTCATTTTTTCTTCCTCTTCCGTTACATTGAAAGAACTGGAAGGATGTGGTTCGTACCGGCCGCTCAACTGCTCTTTTGACGGAAGTTTTCCCCGGAAAAAGGACCGCAGACCCAAACAAACGACTTCCAAAACATCAACCAGGAAAAAATGAAAGCACAACTACCATACAGGGCATCTTTTTATTCAAAATGGATACGGAATTGATCCAGGTTAGCTCCGGCCTGCCTCCTTTTCATTATTTCTTTTATATTGCAGCTTCGTGTAAACAGAACACACTATGAATTTTACTACTTTTTCCGTACCGTATCCTGTGGATGAAAAGTATTCCAAAAAAGTGGCCTATTTCTCCATGGAGTTCGCCACTCACCAACCCCTGAAAATATACAGCGGCGGCCTGGGTTTTTTGGCCGGTTCCCATCTGCGCAGCGCATACGAACTCCGCCAGAACCTGATCGGCATCGGGATGTTGTGGAAATACGGTTATTACGACCAGGAGCGTAACCAGGACCAGACACTGGATGTGGCCTGGAATGAAAAGCAATACAGTTTCCTGGAAGATACGGGGATCAAATTCCAGATCACGATTCATGAACACCCGGTTTGGGTCAAGGCCTGGTACCTGAACCCGGAAACTTTCAAAACCGCACCCCTCTTTCTGTTGTCTACCGACCTGCCGGAGAATGATTATGTATCCCAAACGATCACCCACCGGCTCTATGATGCCAATGTGGCTACCAAGGTGGCCCAGTTCATCCTGCTGGGAGTGGGTGGCGCCAAGCTGGTCGACCTGCTCGGGTTCAATCCTGACCTCTATCATCTCAACGAAGCACATGCCATATCGTCGGCCTTTTACCTCTATAAAAAATTTGGCGACAATATCGACGCAGTTCGGGAAAAACTCGTTTTCACCACCCATACACCGGAAGAAGCCGGGAATGAGAAGCACGATATCTATCTCTGTCATAAAATGAGTTATTTCTGCGGACTCACCGTGGATGAAGTGAAGAAATTATATGACCACGACAGCGACCAGTTCAATCATTCGCTGGCGGCCCTCCGGTTTGCCCGGCTGGCCAACGGGGTATCGCAGCTCCATGGCCATGTATCGAGGGCGATGTGGGGTAAATATGAAAATATATGCCCGATCATTTCGATCACCAATGCGCAGAACTGGACCTACTGGGCCGACAAGCAATTGTATAAGTTCAGGGAGGCGGGGGATGATTACTGGTTTGATGACCGGAAAAAATACTTAAAGAAAAGAGCTTTCGAGATCGTGGCGGATCAGACCGGGAAATTATTCAGCCCGGATGTGTTCACGATCGTGTGGGCCAGGCGGTTTGCCGGTTATAAAAGAGCCGGTTTGCTTACCACGGATGAAGACCGGTTTGAGCGGCTGATGAAAAACGCCAAATACCCGGTTCAGATCATCTGGGCGGGCAAGCCCTATCCGGTTGACCATCCCGCTATCAGCGAATTCAACCAGTTGGTGCATTTAAGCAAGAAGTATAATAATATGGCTGTGCTGATCGGGTATGAGCTCACTTTATCAAAGCGACTGAAACAGGCGGCTGATGTGTGGCTGAATAACCCGCGTGTACCCCGGGAGGCTTCGGGCACCAGCGGGATGACTGCCGCCATGAACGGGGCTGTCAACTTTTCGACCGATGACGGCTGGATACCGGAATTCATCAATCACGGGCATAACGGATTTGTAGTGCCCAAGGCGGATTATGCGAATATGGTCACCCATGAACAGGACGAATACGATCTCAATAAAATTTATGATATACTCGAAAACGAAATCCTTCCGCTGTACTATGACAATTACAGCACCTGGCGGCAGGTGATGAAAAACGGGATGCAGGATGTGCGTTTCCAGTTTGACAGCAACAGGATGGTGGGGGAGTATTATGAACAACTCTATAAATGAGGAGGGAGTTGGGATTCTGGAGTCCGGATCATTTTTCGGGGATACAGTAGGACATGATCCGGGTTAGTTTGTTCCCGTCATCAAATTCGTATACATCGCAGGCCGATACACGGGCCACTGTTTTTCCTTCGCGGATGAATTCGGCCGTGCCGTTGATGGCCACGCGGTTATGACCGGTAATAACATTGATTGTCCGGAAGCGGGTGGTAACGGTTGCAAAATAAGCGGCGGTTTGCTCGCAATTACGAATCACGGCTTCTTTGCCGTTGAATTGTTTCTCCCCGATCACATTCCACTCTATGTCATCGGAAAAGCAGGAATATACTTTGTCGAATTGCCCGTTGGAAAAGGCTTCGGCTATCTCTCGTTGTGTAAGCATTGCGCAATTGGCTGGGTTTATGATTCAGCAGGCTGGTTGAATTGTTTGATCAGGGTATCGGGTGGGAGGCTGCCGGGCACTATTTCCGCCAGTGTATGGATAACGCCCTCCACCAGGGCATCGGGACAGGAGGCCCCGCTGGTAACCAGGATGGTTACGGGATCCTTTTCGGGAAGCCAGTTCACGGATGTCTTTTCCATTTTGGCATGAAGATCATAATGCTGAATCTCACGGAATGAAAGAATCTTTGAATCATTATTGATAAAATAGGCCGGTAATTTTTCTTCGCACAGTTCAACGAGATGGGACGTGTTCGAAGAGTTATAGCCCCCGACGACGATGGCCAGGTCGGCAGTTGTGCTAAGCATGGCGGAAACGGCCGATTGATTGTCGAGTGTGGCATAACAAAGCGTATCCCTCGTATCGGCAAAGCATTCTTCCGTGTTCTCCGGTCGGAATGTTTTCACCATTATTTCTTTCAGATAATCTGCGATGGCCTGAGTATCGCTGGCCAGCATGGTGGTTTGATTAACCACACCGATGCGCTGCAGGTCACGGGTCACATCGAATCCTTCTGAATACTGTCCCCTGAACTCAACATAAAACTGATCGGCCGGTTTTTCTCCCGTTATATACCTCCCCAGTTCGATGGCCTCTTTCATGTCGGTTACCACTACGGAGGGGGCATTTGCCGATGCGTGAGAGAAAGTGGCGCGGGTTTCTTCATGACCGGGTTTGCCATGGATAACGATACTGTAATTGTTTTTCGCGATCCCCTGGCTCCGGTTCCATACTTTTTCCACGAAGGGACAGGTGGTATCGTATTGTTCGGGATGCAAACCCAGCGATCTTAATTTTTCTTCCGTTTTCAGCGTGGTCCCAAATGCCGGGATCATCACGATATCATCGGAGGAAAGATTTTCAAATGGAATGAGTTGTTTGCCTTTTGTATCCTGGAGAAATTCAATGCCGTGTGCCAGCAGATCGGCGTTCACCTGCGGATTATGGATCATTTCGCTCAGGAGATAGATCTTTTTGCCCGGATTTTCCTCCACCGTCCGGAAAGCGATCTCGATCGCATTTTCCACCCCGTAACAAAACCCGAAATGCCGGGCAAGAAAAATCTGAAGCGGACCCAGGTCCAGCAGGGTGGGTGAAAAATCCCTTCCTGTAGCGGGGGCAGTTTTTTTCAGCTTATCCATTTCTTTCCGCTTTTTCTTTACAGCACTGATCAGCGGGCTGCGGTAAATAATGGGGACATCGAAGCTTTTCATACGGCAAAGTTAGGAACTTGCCGGCCGAATGTTCACAGTCCACAGTCAACAGTCCACAGTCAGCAGTGGTCCGTGGACTGTAGACTGTAGACTGTGGACTGTGGACTGTTGACTGAAGTCTGCCAACTCCCCGGTTCTTCTTATCTTTCACTTAAAGTACGAATATGCGTTGCCTGTCATATGCCCTGGTGATTTCAGTGCTTTTCGTTTCCTGCAAGCTGATGAAGAAAAAAGAAAATGCCGGCGGTAAAAAAAACACGAGCAGTATGATGAACCGATCCAGGCCCGTTGAGTGGGCGCATAATACCAATATCTACGAAGTGAATATCCGGCAGTATACGGTGGCCGGTACGTTCAACGCCTTTGCAGAAGAATTGCCGCGGCTAAAGGAAATGGGGGTTAAAACTCTCTGGCTGATGCCCGTTACACCCATCGCGCAGCTAAAGAAAAAAGGGAGCCTGGGCAGTTATTATGCGTGTGCTGATTATACATCCATCAATCCCGAATTTGGCACGCTGCAGGATTTCAGGGACCTCGTCAGGCAGGCGCATGAAATGGGTATGAAGCTGATCATCGACTGGGTGGCCAATCATACCGGTTGGGATCACCGCTGGACCCGGGAGCATCCTGAGTACTATAAGAAGGATTCGGTGACGAATGACTTCCAGGTGGCTTCCGGCATGGATGACATCATTGAACTGGATTTCAGCCTGCCTGCGTTACGAAAAGCCATGATCGATGCCATGAAGTTCTGGGTGGAGGAATGTGATATTGACGGGTTCCGGTGCGATCTCGCTTTTTGGGTGGAACTGGATTTCTGGAAAGAGGCCAGGCCGCAGCTGGATGCGGTAAAGCCCCTGTTATGGCTGGGTGAATTTGATGAACTGGAGAACCCGGAGTATGGCGAGGCATTCGACGCCAGTTATACCTGGACCTGGATGCATAAGACCAGGGATTATTACCAGGGAGACCTGGAACTTGATTCCCTGGTTTATATTTTGAATAAGTACGACGACCTCGGTGACAGCACCATGCGGGCCTGGTTTACCACCAACCATGATGAGAACAGCTGGAATGGAACCGAGTATGAGAAATACGGCGACATGGCCAGGGCGCTGGCCGTTTTCAGTTGCACCTGGAACGGTATCCCGCTTCTCTATTCAGGGCAGGAACTACCCAATAAGAAGAGACTGAAATTTTTTGACAAGGATACCATTGCCTGGACAGGCCATAACGAATTGCATGATTTCTATAAGACTTTATTGGATCTGAAGACCCAAAACCCGGCCCTGCGAAGCGGCGACCCTACCGTTCAGACTTTACGGGTCAAAACCTCCGATCCTAAAAATTGTTTCGCCTTTCTTCGCCGAAAGGGAGCGAGGGAAGTGCTGGTCGTGCTGAACCTGTCGGCACAGAAAGACCTGCATTTTGAAATCACGGATCCCGGGGTGAGCGGAATTTTTAAAAATGTTTTTTCCGGGGCGGCGAATGATTTTACCACGGATAAGGCCTTTGAAATGCAGGCATGGGAATACCTGGTGTATGAAAAATAGCGTGGAATTAGTCCAGTACAAAAAACAGGATAACCGGGTTGTACGGAAACAAATAAAAAAGCCGCTTATTTTCAAGCGGCTTTTTCAGTTCCATTCATTATCAGTCATTGTCCAGTATAAGCGGATACCTGTATACTGCGCCGGGGGCCTCGGGGTAAATGCCTTCAAAATATACACTTCCGCCATTGGAATTCCGGATGGCATTGGCCAGCTGGTCGATGCTGGTGATATCTGTGTCGTTGACGCTGATGATCACAAAGCCTTCCTGCATTCTCGTTTTACTGAATGCGCCGCCCGGGGTGATCTTTTTAACCAGTACACCGCCTTCAATACCATATTGATTCGCTTTTGACTTGGATATGTTTTCGAGTTCGGCACCCAGGGTTTCCCCGACTGGAGCCTGTGCCAGTTCATCCAGTTTTCCTGCGGATTCTTTCAGGGTTACAAAGGCATTATATTCCTTATTGTTCCGGTAGTAGGTGATCGGAAGTTTATCGCCGGGTTTGAAGCTGGCCACCTGCGCGCTCATTTCAAGACCGGACGCAACCGGATTACCGTTTACTTTGGTAATTACATCGCCTTTTTTGAGACCGGACTGTGCGGCTGCGCCGTCAGAGGGTACGGCGAGAATATATACGCCCTGTCCGTCTGTAAGTCCCGCCTGTTTCACCAGTCGTTCGTTTTCGCTTTCAACGGAGGGATAACTGATCCCGATAAAACCTCTTTTTACATCACCGTACTGGATCAGGTCATTGACGATCTTCTTTACGATGTTTACAGGGATGGCAAATGAATAACCCGCGTATGTGCCTGTTGGAGCGTAGATGGCCGAATTGATTCCCACCAGCAGACCGTCGGTGCTGATCAGCGCGCCGCCGCTGTTGCCCTGGTTTACGGCCGCGTCGGTCTGAATAAATGATTCAATGGGCGTATTGCTCTGCCGGCTGTTGATACCGATACTCCGGCCTTTGGCGCTGACGATCCCCGCCGTTACCGTGGTTTCGAGAGTAAGGGGGTAACCGATGGCCAGTACCCACTGCCCGAGTTTTACGTTGTCGGAGTTGCCATACAGCAGGAACGGGAGGTTGTTGCCATCAATCTTCAGCACGGCGAGATCGCTGCTGGGATCCTTTCCGATGACCCTGGCTTTATATGTTTTCTTGTTGTGCAGCGTAACCGTGATCTCCTCTGCCACCCCTTCGCCGCCATCCGAGATAACATGGTTATTGGTTACGATATAACCGTCTTCGCTGATGATGACGCCGCTGCCGCTGGCACGTTGTTCGGGCTGAATACGCTGGTTGAAAATGTCGTCACCGAAAAAACGCTCAAACAGGTCTTCCATGCCGTTGCGGTTACGCCCCAGGTTATTGCTCACTTTACGGGCGGGTATTTTTGTTTTAATATGTACCACCGCCGGTACGGCCGCGTTGGAGGCTTTTGTAAAATCAACCGGTTCGCCGGCGCCTGTCACATTATCGTAGAATCCGGCATAGTTCACCGGCACTTTTCCGTCGCCGGTCGATTGCACCAGTTCCCCGTTCTTCCCGGGGGCCAGTTTGCTGTAGATCATTACACTGCCTACGGCAGAAACGGCGCTCACGGCCACGATGAGTAAAATCTGTTTCAGTTTCATAGCGCTTATGCTTTTTTAATTCTTTTTGGGTAAGTAAGATTCATTTTTTACAAAATGCATGCCTTCGGTATACAAAGTAACAAACTGTCATAACAGCTTACGGCTCCGCCGGTTCAGTTTAACAAATCTTTACTAAGAGCTTCGTACTTCTGTTACAGGTTAAAATTAATATGAATTTTCGTCAGTCAAATACCCTGTTTCCCTGAATTGTCACAGTTTGGCCAGAAATGCCATGGTATCCACCCCATCTGCATAATCGCTGATACCCGGGGTCTGTGCCTGTCCGAATGGGGTATGTCCGGGCCCGACGATACACTGCAATTCCTGCTCATTTTTCAGCAAGGTTACCAGTTGCTGAAGATCATGGTAATAGCCATAATTCAACTGGCTGATCGGGGAAAAAAGGGCGGGCTCCTCCACCAGCAGGAGTGATCCGTTGGTCATGTAGTATTTTTTATTGAGGATGTGGAGAGCCAGGTTATAGTCGTAGTTGTTCCTGTATTTGTGATTATCGGCCAGGTAATTGTATTTCCGGAATGCTTCCAGAAGGGGGATGAAATCATAACCCGTGGGAACATAGAGTTTGGTCACATTGCGGCAGCCCAGCCCGAAATAGAGGTACACATCATCGGCCAGGGCTTCCAGTTCGGATTCGCTTTCATGACCGCTGAGAATGGCGACCGAGGTCCTGTTCCGGCGGATGATATGCGGGTATTTGCCAAAATAGTATTCAAAATAGCGGGAAGAGCTATTGCTCCCCGTGGCTATATAGGCGTCACAGCCTTTCAGCATTTCGGCGAAAAGGGTTTGTTTGCCGGCCTCCTCATCCCATTCGGCGATCTTGCCGGTGAGATGCCGGATGAGTACCTGGTCGCGCGTGGAAGGTTTTATCAATGCGCGGTGCCCGCTTACGAATACGGACAACCAGTCGTGAAAGCCCACCAGCGGGAGGTTGCCGGCCATGATGATTCCCACCCATTTCGCCGTTCCGGTTTGCGGGTAATGCGCGGTCCACGCCTCCAGTACGTCTTTCTGAAGAAAGGAACGGGCAATATTCCCGGCGGCCAGATCCACGAATTCGGGGATGAACCATCCGTTTTCCGTTCCCGCCTTTTCCTTCGCCCGAAGCCATGCTTCATCGGTGCCGGAAATATATTCCCCCAGCCGTATCAATAAATCGATGCGGTATTGTAAATTCATCCGTGTTGGCTAAATTTGCTTTAGAATATCAGCACTGTTTTCGGTGTGCAAAATACCATATCCGGCACATTAAAAAACAGGTAGTTTGGCTGGCTACTGTAACCAGCTCCCGGTAAAAGTTTGTTCAACCCGTTAAAAAAGATTTATGGCTATCAAGATCACAGAAGAATGTATTAATTGCGGCGCCTGCGAACCCGAATGTCCCAATAACGCCATCTATGAAGGCGGCGTGGAATGGGCCATTTCTGATGGCACCACTATCAAAGGCTCATACACGCTTATGGATGGCACCGTGGTGGATGCGGACCAGAAAAACGCCCCGATCGCGACCGACATTTACTATATCACCCCCAACAAATGCACGGAATGCCAGGGTTTTCATGAAGAACCCCAATGCGCCGCCGTTTGTCCTGTGGATTGCTGCGTACCTGATGAAATGTATCAGGAAACGGTGGAAGAACTGCTGGCCAAAAAGGGCAAGTTGCATATTTGATCATAGCGGGTGTGCATAAAATGTGCTCCCGATTTTTTGGTTGAACATGAAACGGCAGTAACTTGCTGTCATCTCTCTGAATATAGCAGCATCAAAGCTGCCTAAGGAGTGACGGGTGATATGTCCCGTCGTAAAAAGGTGAAGGAGAAACGGCCTTCACCTTTCTTATTTACAATTGACTCCCATCGTATCGAAAAAGCGGGTTGTGAGGTAATCGGTTCTGATACCACCGGTTATTATTTGTTTCCCTCAACGAGGGTCTTACCGGTGTAAGGGCAAGGTGATTTTTTATTCTTTTTTTATGACGGCGCTCTCCGGATTGCGGGACCATTGTTGATGGATTCGGCCGTTTCAGAATAGTTGATTATCTGCAGGCTTTTACGCGCTTTGGGGGATAACGGTGATTGACACACCCTGTCCCGGCAGCCTGTTAAATAATAATTTTTGTTAATGCTGAAACTGTGCTCTTTCTGGGGTTGTGTATCTTGATTATTTCAGTAATATTTGCAGGAGTAAAACCACTACAAAACCCATAATGAAGAAGAATATCGCGCTGGTTACCGGCGGATTCTCAGGCGAGGCAGTGATATCCTATAAAAGTGCCCGAACGATCAGTAATAACCTCGACCGTGACCGGTTTAACGTATACCTGGTCGATATACATTCCGGCGGATGGTTCCATGAGCTTCCGGATGGCAGCAAATCAGAGGTGGACAAAAATGATTTCAGTTTAACCATTAACGGAGAGCGAATTCGTTTCGATGCCGTCTTTATTGGCATGCACGGCACTCCCGGTGAGGATGGTAAGCTACAGGGGTATTTCGACACGATCGGGATGCCGTACACGGGTTGCGATGCGGCCACTTCGGCGATCACTTTCAATAAGCGGTATGCGGTGGCCGTGGCCGGAATGTCGGGTATAGCCGTAGCCAGGTCAGTCCTGCTTTTCCGGGAGCATACGGTCAACCCGGAGCAGGCTGCCGCCGATTTGAAATTCCCCGTTTTCGTAAAACCCAACAACGGGGGATCCAGTATCGGGATGTCGAAAGTGGATGCCTTAAGCGGCGAATTCGGTAAGGCCATTGAGAAGGCTTTTAAGGAAGACAGCCAGGTCCTCATAGAGGAAATGGTGGAAGGAAGGGAATTTACCGTGGGTGTTTTCCGTTCCCGGGGAAATATCATTGTACTACCGCTTACAGAGGTAAAGGCGCATAGCGAAAAGGCTTTTTTTGATTTTGAAGCCAAATACCAGGGTAAGTCTACCGAAACCACACCCGCGGTGGTGGAGGAGGTGATCGCAGACAGGATACGGGATGCGGCTAAAAAAGTGTATGAGGTGTTCAATTGCCGCGGGGTGGTGCGGATCGATTTTATTTACAATGAGAAAGAAGCCCGGCCTTTCATGCTTGAAGTGAATACCATACCGGGACAAAGCGAGGCGAGCATCGTGCCGCAACAGGTAAAGGAAATGGGATGGAGCCTGAAAGAATTTTACACCAAACTGCTGGAGGAAGTTCTATAACAGGATCTGCCAAACCGGGCGGGATTTTAACCGGGGAATACTAAATACATCAATTTGCTGAAGTCAATCACACATCGTCCGCTTTGGGTCAATATCCTGACCGGTATTGTACTCGCTGCCGCCATCTTCTTTGTGTTCCTTTCATCGCTTAAATGGCTGACGGGACATGGCAAGGCGGCTACGGTTCCGTTTGTAGGCGGGAAAACGTATGAGGAAGCGAGAACGATACTGAAGAACGCCGGTTTCAGTGTTGAGATACAGGATTCGGTGTATGTGGATACGGCTAAGGCGCTGACAGTGCTCAAGCAGTTCCCCGATGGAGATGAAGTGGTGAAGACCAACCGCACCATTTACCTGGTGATCAGCCGGTCGGTTCCGCCCATGATGGAAATGCCGAATCTCGTGGGATATAGTTTCCGGAATGCCGAAATGGTGCTGAAGAATATGGATCTGAAGATCGGCGATACCACTTTCAAACCCGATTTTGCGCGTAACGCGGTGCTGGAACAATGGTATAACGGGGCCCCGATCGCACCGGGTTCACCGATCCGAAAGGGGAGCGTGGTTTCCCTGGTTCTTGGAGATGGTGTTGGTAAAAAGGAATTTATTGTACCCGACATCACGGGTATGACATTTTGCGATGCAAAGACATTACTGGAAGGACATGGAATTATCATGGGTGCGATTATCGGGGATCCTGATGTGGAAGATACCTGCAGTGCGTATATTTACAAACAGAACCCGGAGCGATTCGATGAGGAGAAGCGATTCCAGCGGATCCGCAGCGGGCAGACCATGGACGTGTGGCTCCAGGTAAGTAAACCCGTACGGGACAGTACCCGGAATTTACCCGTGGATGAATTGCCTGCCGACAAGCCGAAAAAGACGGAAACGGATGCCGGCGGCTATTTTTAATTACAACTCATATGGAACATATATCTGTTGAAGAACTCAAGGCCCGGATGGATGCAGGCGAAAAGATCAACCTGATCGACTGCCGCGAACCCCATGAGTATGCCGAATTCAATATCGGCGCCACCCTGATACCGTTGGGCAGATTCCTGACCTTCCAGGTGGATGAACTCGAGAACCTGAAGGACCAGGAGGTCATCATTCATTGCCGGAGCGGGGTGCGGAGCGCCAAGGCCTGCCTGCTGCTGGAGACGATGGGTTTTTCCAATACCAAGAATCTTACGGGCGGGATGCTGGAGTGGCAGGAGAAATTCGGAGGAGGGAGTTGAGTCGGGAGTCGGGCCTGCCCACCAGGTGATAATACCAGGGATCAGTTTTCGTTAAATACCCTGATCCAAACATGGAAAGTTATACTCTGCAATAGTTGGAATTCGATCGGATCAGATGGACGTTTACATCCATGCTTTAAAGTCTGAGATTCACCGCTACGATAAAGTTCCGGCCCGCCATTGGGAAATAAAAGTTCTCGGTTGTGGCGGCACCTCCGTAAATATAGCTATAAGTATAGCCGTTTGGCTCATACCCTGTATCGAGAATATTGTTGACCTGCGCGATAAGATTAAGTTCTTTCAGTCTTTTTATGGATAGGGTATAGATAGCCCGGAAATCCTGAACGAAAAATGGATCGAGCGAGCGTTGCAGTTGTTCCGTGTTATCGAGATACTGGCGGCTGACATATTTACCCAGGAGACTCAGTTCCATTTTTTTGAACGGTTTAAAATTGACAGAGGCGTTACCCACAACGGAAGGGGAAAAGGCGATCGTGGAATTCGGGTAGATTATTGTTTTCTGACCGCCGTTGTCATAATCATCAATAAATTCCGTGTAGTCTTTCACTTTATTTCGGCTGAACGCCAGGCTGGCACCGGCATTGAACCAATGCGGGCCCTGCACTGAGCCCTGTAATTCGATCCCCGCCCGGTAACTCCGGGGGATATTGGTGCGGGTATAGGCCCCCACGTCATTGATCTTTCCCGTGAGCACAAGCTGATTCTTGTAATGCATATAGAAAACTGTGGCGGACCACCTGTATTTGATCCTCAACTGTTCAATACCCAGTTCGGTATCATACAGGCGTTCCGGCCGGGGTTGCTGAGCGGCACCCGCCTCAAAGTCATCGCGGTTGGGTTCCTTTTGAGCGATGCTGTGGGAAAGATAGCTTCTCCATGAATTCTTTTTAAACACGACTCCGGCCTTTGGGTTAAAAAAATGGAACCGGTTTTGAACCCACAGCGAGGGATTATCCCTGAAGCCCTCGATTGTATAGTTTACTTGCCTGTATTGCAGATCATAGTAAAAGCTCCAGTTGTTTTTGATCCGGGTTTGCTCTTTCAGGTAAATCGTAAAGTCGGTTTTTAATGCGTCCAGGTCATACCATTTACGGGGCGTGATGACAGCCCGGGACGCCCAGATGACCTTGCCGTAATGGTTGCCATCATACCGGGTCATGCTTCCGCCCAGCGTGGCTTCCGTCCGGTTGTCCTGGTACTGAAGGGAAAAAATATTGCCATAGTAATAATTATCCAGCCAAAGTTGCCTGACAAAATCGGATTCATATATAGTATCTGATCCGGAAACCGGGTAGGGCAAACCGAATTCGGCGAAATCCCGGCCGGCTTTATATTGTTCATAATAGCCCCGGCCCCTGGTCAGGAACAGCGCCGTGTTGAAATGCAGGCGCCGGCCCAGTGCCTGGTTAAAGAAAAGCTGGTAATGTGTTTGCGTGTAGTTATCTGTTTCGTTTGTGTAGGGCGCTCCCGGTTTTTCCGTACCGGCATAATTAACCGTTCTCCTCCCCGCATCCAGGTCGGCCTGTGAAATCCCATACCAGGCCTGGTAGGTCTTTTCCCGGCCTGAAAAAATATTCAGTCGTAGACCGTTCTTCTCACCATGATAGGCCGTACTGAAATAGTAGGAACGCAGGTTACTCGTCGCACGGTCGATAAAGCCATCGCTGCGGATATGAGAAAGGCGGAGATCGGCCGTTATTTTTTTCATCAGCCCGGTTCCCGCACGGATCGTGTTCTTCCAGGTATTGAAAGAGCCCACGCTGTTGTTGAGTTCCAGGTAGGGCTCCCTGTTCACTTCATTGGTGCTGAAATGGATGCTGGCTCCAAAGGCACCGGAACCGTTGGTGGAGGTACCCACGCCTCTCTGTACCTGGATACTGCCGGTGGAAGAGGATAGATCAGGCAGGTCAACAAAAAAAGTTCCCTGGCTTTCCGCGTCGTTATACGGTATACCATTCAGTGTGACATTGATCCGGGTGGCATCGGTGCCCCGGATCCGGATGCCGGTATAACCCACCCCGTTGCCGGCATCGGAATTGATCACAACTGAGGGAGTTTGATTCAGGAGAAAGGGTATATCCTGGCCCAGGTTCAGTTTTACGATCTCCGTTTTGCCGAAATTGGTGCGGGTAACAGGGGCATTGTCCGCCGCCCGCACGGCCCTCACTTCCACGGGAGAAAGGGTATAAAAACTGTCTTTTGGCTCCTGATCCTGAGCACCGGATAGTAAGGCTGAAAGTGAAATACAGCCGGACATTATGATCCTCTTCATTTGTTTAATTTTTACAATTAACAGAAGAGGGAAACGCTGTGGTAGAAAGGACGCTCCACATTCCTTCCCTTCGCAGGCATTACCCTGACCAGGTTTTACGGGTATGATCTCAGATCCATCCCGCCAATTGCGGGAGGAACACCCCGGGAAACACTGAAAAACAAGCCTTTAATTCAAAGACTGATTACTATCTGCAAAATTAAGTAAAAAAATCCTGCCGGGAACTGTAACCTTGCTACGCTACTCTTCGTATTATATCCAAACCATCGTTTATGAAGAAGTTATTTCTCGCCTTTTTGCTTGTCACCAGCTCATGCCTTTGTCTTTTTGCCCAAAAAACTGTGAATGCGCCGAATGCCGAAAAGCGGGCGGTTAGCGGTTTTCACGGGATAGAAGTAGCGACGGGAATTGAACTCACACTTACCCGCGGGAATGCGGAGGAGGTGGCCGTCAGCGCCGCCAATACGGAATTCAGGGATAAAATTGTCACGAAAGTGGAGAACGGGATCCTGAAAATACATTATGAAACGAAAACCGGATCGATCAATAAAAAGAAAGAAACCAAGGATCTGAAAGCCTGGGTTTCCTATAAAACGCTGGACAAGTTATATGCCACCACGGGTGCGGAAGTGAGGATTGAGGGCGTGCTGGAGGCAAACGACCTGGATATGAAGGCTAATACAGGGGCGGAGATAACCGGAAAGGTAGAAGTGGGCTCGCTTAAACTGGATCAGAGCACCGGATCGAAAGTGAACCTGACCGGGAAAGCGGGAAAGCTGGAGGCGGAAGGCAGTACCGGGAGTAAATTCAACGGCGATGAGATGAGCACCACAACCTGTGAAGTGCGCGTGAATACGGGAGCCCGCATATCGGTAAATGCCGAAAAGGAGTTACAGGTAAAAGCCAGTACCGGCGGCAATGTCAGGTACCGGGGGAATGCGGGAATCCGGGAGATCCGGACCAGCACAGGCGGATCAGTATCTAAAATCTAAAATTATAAATTCAGTAAGATGAAAAAAGTTCAATTGTTCATTTGGTGTTTGTTAATGGGGGGCCTTCTCAGTGCGCAGCAGGTGAATGACCCCAATGCCGTGGTCAGGGACGCAAAGGATTTTCATGGTATCAACGTATCCAGCGCGTTTGACGTATACATCAGCCAGGGCGGAGATGAGGCGGTGGCTGTAAGCGCCACGGAGGCAAAGTACCGCGACCGCATCAAAGTGGAAGTGAAGGCCGGTATTCTCTATATCAGTTACGACAGTAAAGGGCTCAGCTGGAGCAGCGGGAACAAGAAGCTCAAAGCCTATATTTCTTTCAAACAGATTGATCTGCTTAAAGTGAGCGGGGCCTGCGATGTAATGATCAGCGGTTCCATAAAAGCCGAACATCTGAGTATCGATCAGTCGGGCGCCAGTGATCTGAAGGGTAAAGTGGATGTGAACAAGCTGACCGTTGAATTAAGCGGGGCCTCCGACATCACGCTGAGCGGGAGAGCCGCCCAGTTATCGGTAGACGCCAGCGGTGCGAGTGGTTTCAAGGGGTATGATCTCATTACGGAGACCTGTGATGCCAGGGCCAGCGGTGCCAGCGATATCAAGGTAACCGTAAATAAGGAACTTTCCGCTACCGCCAACGGCGCCAGTGATGTGCGTTACCGGGGTGAAGCCGTGATAAGAGAATTAAAAAGCAGCGGTTCGAGCAGCGTATCCAAAGGATAAATTACACAGGGGTATAGTCATGAAGAATGCCTTGTTCCGTTATTCGGAAATGAGGCATTTTTCTTTGGCGGCAATCCGGTAATTGTTTATCTTTGCGCCTCAACATCGCGAAGTAGAGCAGCGGTAGCTCGACGGGCTCATAACCCGTAGGTCGGAGGTTCGATCCCTCCCTTCGCAACGGTTACTGCGGGACATAAAAGTCCCGCTTTTTTTTGTTTTATTTGGAGGAAGGGGTTGACATAAAGGATAGGGAAATGCATTTAGGGCTCATATCCGCCGGCTGGCGGACGGAGGTTCGATCCCTCCCTTCGCAACGGTTACTGCGGGACTATATGGTTCCGCTTTTTTTATGTTTACGGTTTATGTATTATACAGTGAGAAATTTGATAAAATTTATATCGGGTTTACTTCCGATTTAAATAGCAGACTTAAGTCGCATAATGAGTTAGGGCGAAAGGGGTGGACAGTTAAGTTTCGTCCCTGGGAGATAATACATAGTGAGGAGTTTGAAGATAAGATTACTGCCATGTGTCGGGAGAAAGAGTTGAAATCGGCAAGAGGCAGGGTTTGGATCCGCCAGAGGATCAAAGAAAGATGAATGGGCTCATATCCGCCGGCTGGCGGAAGGAGGTTCGATCCCTCCCTTCGCAACGGTTACTTCGGGACTTTCAGTCCCGCAGTTCTATTTTATTGCCTCCGGCAATTGGCAGCAGCCGTTTAAAAGGCTTTGCTAGACTTTCAGTCTCGCATTTTTCCCCGAAAATTGTTGTTTTTCAATTTTGATACTGCGAAACAGGTTGTTTCGAACAGCACCTGTAACGAAGAGTAACAAATGTTGCTGCAAGTAAAAGAATAAAGCTGCGGGGCAATTTGTACCGGCGGCTCTTTTTTTTATGGCCTCTTGCGCCGCAATTAATTATTTATTAACTTGTTGTGTCAAACAGGACCTATAATTAAAATCTATTTTATGAAAAGAACCATTGCCTTCTTATTTCTCGTTACCGTATTTGTTTCCTGTAATAAGGATAAGAACGAAAATTGCTCATTAAGTGTTAATGCCGTTGCCGGAAATCACAAGATCTCCGCTGTGCGGTATAAAGCCACCCCGTCTTCCGCCGAGGTGGATTATTATACCACTTTATATACTGAGCCATGCGAAAGGGACGACGTATTCACATTCAATTCAAACGGAACCTATGTTTTTACTGACGCCGGGATTGTATGTACACCTTCAAACAGTGATAACGGTACCTGGTCGCTGAGCGGAAACACGGTTACGATCGATGGAGATGCGGCAAATGTCGACAATTTCAACTGTACGACATTGACCGTGTCCATGTCAGATTTTTTCGCACCGGGTGATAAAATAATCATCGTTTTCACTCGGATTTAAAAAGCCTGTAAATATCACTTACAAACCGGGTTAGCCCGGTTTTTTTGTGCAATTTTGCAAGCTGAATGAAATCCGGGTTTGTCAACATATTCGGCCGCCCCAATGCCGGGAAAAGCACTCTCCTGAACGCGCTGATGGGGGAGAAGCTGGCCATTGTTTCGCATAAGGTTCAGACCACCCGGCACCGTATAAAGGGGATCCTGACAGAGAAGGATTATCAGCTCATTTTCTCCGACACGCCCGGGATCATTGAGCCCAAATATAAACTGCATGAAAAAATGATGCAGGCGGTGAAAAATGCCCTGGAAGATGCCGATGTAGCCCTTTTACTGGTAGATGTGAAGGAGAATTGGGAGGAATGCGATGCCATTTTTTCCGCCCTTAAACTGAAAGTGCCGGCCGTAGTGGTCATTAACAAGATCGACCTGGCCGGCGAAGAAAAGATCAGGGAAGCGGTGCAATTTTTCACCCAAAGGCCTTATTGCAGGAAGGTGATCACGATCTCCGCGGCATCGGGCATCAATAAAAAGAAACTGATCAACGCCCTGCTTGAATTCCTGCCGGAGGGGGAACCTTTTTTTGAAGGAGATGATATCAGCGATCTGAATACCCGCTTTTTTGTAAGCGAACTGATCCGGGAGAAGATCTATGAGTTTGCCGAGGATGAGATCCCCTATCATACGGCCGTGCTGATCCGCGAGTACCAGGAAAAGGAGCGTCTTGTAAAGATCGTAGCCGATATCATCGTTCACCGGGAAACGCAGAAGGCTATCCTGATCGGGGAAAAGGGTTCGATGATCAAAAAGATCGGTATGGCCGCCCGGAAGGATATTGAGGCCTTTATCGGGCATAAAGTATTTTTGGAACTGTTCGTAAAAGTAAAACCAAAGTGGCGGGAGAATGAGATGCAATTGAAAGAATACGGATATTAAAGAAGTTTTTAGTTTATGGTTTATGGTTTGTGGTTGGTGCTCCATTATCCGGGGATATCCAACCAGTAACAGGGTCCACCAACCATAAACTATAAACCATAAACCACAAACAATAAACAATAAAACAGGCGCCTTAATAATGTCATTTACCGTTGCCATAGTCGGAAGGCCGAATGTAGGGAAGAGCACGCTTTTCAACCGCCTGCTTGAACAGCGGAAAGCCATCGTGGATGATGTGAGCGGGGTGACCCGTGACCGCCAGTACGGGGTGACCGACTGGAACGGGAAGCTGTTTAATGTGATTGACACCGGTGGTTTTGTGGCCGGCAGCGATGATGTGTTTGAAAAAGAGATCGCCAAGCAGGTGATCGTAGCCGTTGAGGAAGCGCAGGCTATCATTTTTATGGTGGATGCCGCCACGGGGATCACCGACCTGGATGACTCCATGGCCGCCCTGCTCCGGAAAAGCGCCAAGCCGGTTTTTCTTACGGTGAATAAGGTGGACAACAATGACCGGATGCTGGAAGCCACTGAATTCTACAGCCTGGGATTTGAGCATGTTTTTTTCATTGCGGCGGCCAGCGGGAGCGGCACGGGTGAATTGCTGGATGCCATCTCGGCTCTCATAACAGAGGATGCTTCGGAGGAAACCCGGGAAATGGCGGATCTTCCCAAATTCGCGATCATCGGGCAACCGAATACGGGTAAATCCTCTTTATTGAACGCCCTAACCGGGCAGGAACGGACCATCGTGAGTGATATTGCCGGTACCACCCGCGATACCATACATACACACTATAACCTGTTTCAAAAGGAATTTATCCTGATCGATACGGCCGGCATCAGGCGGAAGAGCAAGGTTCATGAGGACCTGGAGTTCTATTCCGTCATCCGTGCCATCAAGGCCATGGATGAAGCGGATATTTGTTTGCTCCTCTTAGATGCCACGAAGGGAATAACTGCCCAGGATATCAACATTTTCAGCCTGGCGGCCCGGAAGGGGAAGGGGATCGTGCTGCTGGTAAATAAATGGGATCTTGTTTCAAAGGAAACCAACACGGCGAAAGAATACGAAAAAGAACTCCGCCAGAAGCTGGCTCCATTTACTGATGTTCCCATATTGTTTATTTCCGCAAAGGAGAAGACCCGGATATTCAAAGCCATTGAAACGGCGCTGGAAGTGTACGAGAACCGCCGGAGAAAGATCCCCACATCACAACTGAATGATGTCCTTCTGAAGGCTATTGAGGGCTATCACCCCCCGGTGGTTAGGGGCCACCCCGTGAAAATAAAATTCGTTACGCAATTACCCACGGCGGTACCTGCCTTTGCGTTTTTCTGTAATTTTCCGGACGATATCAAACAGCCATATAAAAATTACCTGGAAAATAAATTACGGGAGAACTTCGAACTCCGGGGGGTGCCCGTCCGGCTTTTTTTCAGGAAAAAATAAAGCAGACATGAAACATTTCATTCCCATACTGCTACTTGCCCTGCTGCTGTATTCGTGCAACAGCAGTGCAGATACCCGGCCCGAAACGGAAAAAACGGACAGCGGGGTGGAGGTGACGTTTGGAATAGACAGCATGGAGGAAGCCGATACCCGGCAACTGGACCCGGGAGGTATAAAGGTCAAAACCGATACATTAAAAGATAACCTCAAAGTCAGCTTTCCCGACAAGAAGAAATAGGCGCCGCATCACCCACTGGCCCCAACGGTTATTCATCATTCAAATTTTTGGAGCAGGTCATTCACTTTTTTACGGAACCGGTCCGCTTCTTCCTGTTGTTGACGGATAAAGCTGTTGTCTTCCAGCCTGCCCAGTACGCTTTCCATTTCCTTTTCATTCTCATATACCATTTGCCGGAAGGGATTGGTGTAATCCCTGGCTCTTGATTCATAGATATTCCGGGCCATCCATTCCCTGGTGTCAATCGCTTTTTCCATTATTTCCGTAAATATCTTTTTAGTGAACCGGGCAGGACTGCATTTAATAATTTCCAGCAGGGAGGCCCAGGCATGTAAAAACCTGTCGGTTTCGTACATTCTGCTTTTCTTTCTGTAATATTCATGTACATCATCCCAACTGTTTCGTTTGCCGGAACGGATGCTTCGCAGCAGCGTTTGAACAGAGGCTTCGGTCATCAGCAGGCCACCTGCATTTTTCCATTTTTGCCTTTCCGGTTTGGCAGGAAGAAGCTTTTTCAGTTGCGACCAGGAACTGATACGCCGTTTTTCAATAAAGGTTAATAGCGCTGTGGCCCCATAAAAGATGATCATCTCCCGGAATGCACGGCAGGCTTCCGGAACTTTCCGGAGAACCACTTTGCGCTCACTGTTTTCAAATCCTGCGGCCAGGACCTCCAGGGCATTGACTTCTTCCGCATTGTTCTCCAGCAGGATATCTCCCTTTTCTTCCAATTCAGTATCCGGGATCGGCCTTTTGTTATGGAGGGCCATGGACCGGGCCGCCGCTTTTTTCAGCAGTTCAAGTGCATCAAACAACTCATTGACCGTGTCCGGTGCCAGGAAATCATACTCGATAAACATTGATTTGTCGACCCGTTTATCCCGGCTGATGTACTTGGAAGCGTTACGCGCCAGCGCATACATATTATACAGGAACCAGTATCCCGGTAAAACCAGCAATCGGTCGCGAGGCACATCATGGCTGACCAGTGAAAAGGGGACAGGAATATTCAGTTCGTAGGGATAATCACCCTTCGCGATCAGCGTGAAGCTGGCAAACTTCGAATTGTGCTTCAGGCTCACGCAAAGTCCCGGCCAGAATCCGCGACCGGCGATGATCTCCCCATCGGCCCCCCTTGAATTATGATTCGAGCCGATCGTAGCCCCGGCGGCCATATTGCTTTGACCCAGCACGGTAGCGGCGCAGAGGAAGGAATTGTTATGGTGCTGTTCATGTGCCGGGAAGATCAGTGAGTTCAGCACTTCGCAGCAGGAAATGGTGGAGTTGTCGCCCAGGTAGGAATTGATCAGGCGGGCGCCGTATTTGAGTTGTGAGTGGGTACCCAATACAAAACGGACGGCTTTCACCCCATAAAACACCCGGCAGCCATAGCCGATGATCCCGTTCACCAGTTCGCAGCCCTCACCGATCTGTGATTTGGCATCCGGGGCGGAATTGATGGTAAGGTTTTTGAGTTTGTTCGCCCCTTTGATATAAGCATCACTCCCGATCCAGGTGTCTTTGATGATCCGGCAGTTTTTGATCACGGTGCGGTCACCGATCTTGCCGTAATAACCGCGGCGGGTATCGTATTTGGCATCGGTGAACTCCTTGAAACGTTCCAGCAGTTTTTCATCATCCCGGTATTTGGACCAGAACCAGGCATCGGCCGCTTCCATACCGGTAAAGGGAAGTACACTCCGGCCGGCATTTTCATTGCATAGCTCCAGCCAGATGCGGACGGATTCTTTTTCGCCTTCTTTCACCACGCCGTTGCCGAATTTGGAATGATCGGTGGTGGCCAGCTCGTTAATATTCACGAGCATCACATCATCGCCGGTGATGTAATGACTCATGAAATTCACATTGTCGATAACCACGTTATTCCCGATATCACAGCTGATGATGGTGCTGTTGTAAAGCCCTACGGGCAGGCGAAGATTGTTAAACTCATGAAACCAGGGTTCCAGCCGGCCGATGCGTACCAAACCGAAGAAAGAACAGTTCTTCACCCTTTCCGGGTCGAACGCGTCCGATACCAGAACATTGTTCCAGTTATCGGAACTATTGTCATTCTTCAGGAGTGTCTTTATTTCGGGGGCAGTCAGCTTCCGGTAGCGGATACCACTCCGGTTTTGCCGGTTGCGCAGGTAATATTCATCTTTCCTCTTCGGAATAAACTGTTTTTCAATGAAGCCATAACCTAGCGAGGATATGGGTTGTTTGTTAATATGATTCATTCCCTGAATTAATTCATGATTCCTTATGTTTGGTCAGGCTTACTAACTCTTTCCCGCATCCTGCACCTTGTACCTTGTGCCTTGTACCTTGTGCCTTGTACCTTGTGCCTTGTACCTTAACCTTATTCCACCGTCACACTCTTAGCCAGGTTCCTGGGCTTATCCACATCGCAGCCCCGGGCCACGCCGATATAATAGGCCAGCAGTTGAAGCGGTACCACGCTCAGCATCGGGGCCACGATCTCATCTGCTTCCGGAACGATCATTACGTCATCGGAGAGTTCCTCCGATACAAGATCCCCTTCGGTGATCACGGAGATCACTTTTCCTTTACGGGCTTTTATTTCCTGCATATTACTGACGATCTTTTCGTGGTACGCATCCCTGGTGGCCACAAATACAACCGGCAGTTGTTCATCCACCAGGGCGATCGGTCCGTGTTTCATTTCGGCGGCCGGGTAACCTTCCGCATGGATATAGGAGATCTCTTTCAGTTTCAGCGCGCCCTCCAGGGCTACCGGAAAATTATATCCCCGTCCGAGAAACAGGAAGTCGCGGGCATCCTTGTATTTCTCCGCCAGATGCCGGATCTGCTCGCTATGGTTAAGTGCCCAGGCCACTTTTTCGGGTACCTGCTGCAGTTCATTCAGCAGGTGCATGTACCGGTCCTGTGAGATGGTTCCTTTAATATATCCTATTTTCAGTGCGATCATGGTGAGTACGGCCAGTTGCGCCGTAAAAGCTTTGGTGGAAGCCACTCCGATCTCCGGGCCCGCATGGGTATAGGCGCCACCATGACTGGTTCTGGCGATTGATGAACCGACGACATTCACCACACCCAGGATAACCGCTCCCTTGTTTTTAGCATTTTCGATGGCCACCAGGGTATCGGCCGTTTCTCCGCTTTGTGAAATGGCGATGATCACGTCTCCTTTATGGATGACCGGGTTGCGGTAGCGGAACTCGGATGCGTATTCCACTTCCACATTGATCCGGCAGAGTTCTTCGAAAATATATTCCGCTACCAGGCCGGCATGCCAACTCGTACCGCAGGCCACCATGATGATCCGGTTGGCATTCACGATCTGATCGGCGTACTGCTGAATGCCGCTCATCGTGATCGTTCCTTCCGTGGCATCGAGTCTCCCCCTCAAGCAGTCATAGATGGTCTGCGGCTGTTCATGGATCTCTTTCAGCATGAAATGTTCGTAACCGCCTTTTTCGATCGCAGCGAGTTCCAGGTCAAGTTTTTGCACATAGGGCGTTATCTTTTCATTGCCGAGGTTCTTCAGGATCAGTTCATCGGGTTTTACGATCGCCAGTTCATAGTCGTTTACATACACCACTTCCTTGGTGTATTCGAGCATGGGGGAAGCATCCGAACCCAGGAAATGTTCACCCTTGCCAATCCCGATCACCAGCGGACTTCCTTTGCGGGCGGCGATAATGGTGTCCGGGTTGTCTTCATCCAGTAAAAGAATAACATAGGCTCCCGTCACCCTTTTCAGCGCGATACGGACCGCCTCTTCCAGGTCGCACTCGTTGTTTTTCCGGATCTCTTCGATGAAATTCAGGAGCACTTCCGTATCGGTGTCGCTGCTGAAACGGTAACCCAGGTTGGTCAGTTCCTGTTTGAGCTGGTTATAATTTTCGATGATACCGTTATGGATCATGGCGAGTTTGCCGCCGGCCGACCGGTGGGGGTGTGCATTGCGGTCGCTGGGTTCGCCATGTGTGGCCCAACGGGTGTGCCCGATCCCCACATATGCGTGAAGATCTTTCCCGACAATCGCTTCCTCCAGTTCTGCCACTTTTCCCTTCTTTTTATAAACCTTAAGTCCGCCGTTTTGCAATGCCACGCCGGTACTGTCATAACCCCGGTATTCGAGTCGTTTCAGTCCTTTTATGATGATCGGATACGCTTCTCGTATCCCCGTATAACCAACAATGCCGCACATAGGTAAATGGTTTTTATTCTATTGACTTTCAACCCGGAACAAAAATATTGATTTCAAAAATTGATTTCAAGAAACCCGCAAAAAACCGCAAAACTTTCTGAGTGCTTGGGAGTATTTGGCAACCCTTAAGATCAGAGAAGCACTCCTTTCAGCATCAAAAGGGCCGTTCCGAAATAGATCAGCAAACCGGTTACATCCACCAGTGTGGCGATAAAGGGAGTGGAGGAGGCAGCAGGGTCGGCTCCCCATTTTTTTAAAAGAAGCGGGAGCATGGAGCCCATCATGGTTCCCCATAGCACCACGCCGATTATGGCAGTTCCGATAGCAAACCCGATACGGATAAAATGTTCCCCGAATAAACCGAAGAAATGGTAGCCCCCATATATAATAAAGAATCCCACAATACCCAGGGTAACACCCATGATCATCCCGGAAATGATCTCGCGGCGGGCAATTCGCCACCAGTCTTTGACGGTTATTTCTCCCAGGGCAAGCGCCTGGATGATCAGGGTGGCAGCCTGCGAACCGCTGTTGCCCCCGCTGGAAATGATCAGCGGGATGAAAGTGGAGAGTACCAGCACCTGCTCGAGGGTTTTCTGAAAATTGGACATGGCGATGATGGTCAGTGTTTCTCCCACGAATAATATGATCAGCCAAATGATCCTTTTTTTATACAGTTTAAACAGTGGAATGTCGAGATAGGGCTCTTCCAGCGCCGCGGTACCTCCCATCTTTTGCATGTCTTCACTGAACTCCTCTTCGGCTACCCACAGAATATCATCGATGGTAACGATCCCCAGGAGTTTATCGCTTTTGCTTACTACCGGCAGTGCCACCCGGTTATTCATCTTGAACACTTCGCTGGCGGTTTCCTGGTCGTCTTCCGGGTGAAGTGCCACAAACCGGTCGTCCATGAGTTCCGATACTTTTTTATCCGGCGGATTGAGGATGAATTCCCGGATTCTTATATCATCCAGCAATTCACCTTTTTCATTGATCACATAAATTACATTGATCGTTTCACTGTCTTTCCCGTATTTGCGGATGGTGGCAAACACTTCTTCGATTGTGTTCCAGGGGTAAACGTATACATAGTCGGGGGTCATCAGCCGCCCGATACTGTTCTCCGGGTATCCCAGCAGGGAAAGGGTGATCTTTCTTTCGTCGGGCTCCAGCAGTTTGATCAGTTCCCGGACCACATTGCTGGGCAGTTCTTCCAGGAAATCGGTGCGGTCGTCGGCGGGCAACTCATTCAGCAGTGATGCGGTGGTATTGGGAGGCAGATCATGGATGATCTTTTTCTGGATCGAAAGGTCCAGGATCTTAAACACGCTGGCTGCCCGGTGTATGGACATGTTGGCAATGATCTGGTCATCATATTCCGGGTATTCATCCACCAGCATGGCCACATCACTGATGTTCTGGTCATCGAGAAAATCACGGATAAGCAGTTTGTCCTCCGTTTTGATGACGGACTCAAACTGTTCCCTCAGTGTGGGTTGTTCCAGGTCGAGCGACATGGTTCAAAAATACGAAGAACTCTTGCAGAGTCGGGAGTCGGGAGTCGGGAGACGAGACCAGGAGCTTACCCGCTGCAGCGATCTGCTTCGTGAAACTTGTGCCGGGAAATCGCGAGAAGGCGGGTACAAACCATGATTTTTTATTCACGGGATATTAATTTAGCTATCAGGTAATCAATAATGGATCGTGTTAAAAGAATAAATATTCATTAATTTATCATTCATGATTCTTCCTTCTTTATTTATTGCCCCGGCTGGTAAGATGGACCGCGGGGTATTTGCATCGGAAGCGATCAGGTCGGGTACACTGATTGAAGTGTCGCCGGTGATCGTGTTTTCAAATGAGGAAAGGAAACTGCTGGACCAGACCCTGCTACATGATTATATTTTTGAGTGGGGGGAGGGCCGGGATCATTGCTGTATGGCATTGGGGTATGTTCCTCTTTACAATCATTCCTTCGAAAGTAACTGCGAGTATGAAATGGATTATGAAAACCGGCTGATCAGTATAAGAACGGTGCGTGATATTGCCAGGGGGGAGGAATTGTTCATCAATTACAACGGCGACTGGAACGATCATAAACCCGTTTGGTTTGCGGCTCAATAAAAAATCCCGCGAACTCGTGGCCGCGGGATCATTAAGTTTTTTGTGGTTTTTTTATTGGAACCTGATCTGTCCCCGGATCTCGCCGCCCGGATAAGTGCTGGTGTGCAGATTAACGTAATACATTCCATTGAGCAGATCCTGTTCTTTTACAACAAAACCATCCACCTGCATGGTGCCGGAATAGCGGCCGCAGGCGGTCGTGGAAGAGGCAGAGCACCTGACGATGCCTGATGTGGAAAGCGTTTGTACCACACCGGTGGAATAACCCGTAGGTGCCAGCCCGTGAATATGAAAGGCCGTAACCGCACCGGTGAGCCCCGACCATTCAAAGGAAAAATTAAGGGTGCGGGTTGTTTTGGAGTAGTAAACATCCAGTTTCCCAAGTGCCGTAGATGAATTGGCGGGAGTTTCCTGGGCCCCGCTCATGATGATCCCTTTTTTCTCGAATTCAGTGGTCTTCTTTAACTCAAGATCCCGCTCACAGGAACCCAGCAATATCAGTGAAGAACATGCAACAAGTGATAAAACAGTCAGTTTTGGCAGTTTCATATTTGGTCTATTTCAGGTAAAAATAAGAAGTTTTTTGGATTGGCAATATTTTTAAAGATACCCCTAAATGCCTGTGGGTAAAGTGTTAGTGCAGGAGTCGGGCCTGCCCGCCGAAGCATCCGGCATTCTTGCATCAGAACGGAAGAGTGCGCGAAGGCGGGAGACGGGAGTCGGGAGTCGGGAGTCTGGAGTCAGGAGTCGGGAGTCAGGAGTCAGGAGGAGTGACGGATGCTGCTTGATGTTGTTTGCCTATTGCCAGTTGTTCCTGTCTAACGCAAGCGATTCTTAATCTCCTGCAGTTTCAACAACGCTTCCACGGGGGTGAGACGGTTAATATCGATACCCTCAAGGATTTTACGGATCTCTTCGAATGTTTCGCTGTGGGCGTCGAAAATGGAAAGTTGCAGTTTCGGTCCGGTTACATTTTTCAGGATGTCGGTGGTCTTCATTCCCCCCACTTCCGTTTTCTTGCCTCTTTCTTCCAGTTGAGCCAGGATATCATTCGCCCTTTCAACAAGGGATGCGGGCATCCCGGCCATACGGGCCACATGAATGCCGAAACTGTGCGTACTCCCACCGGGAGCCAGTTTGCGAAGAAAAATGATCCTGTTTCCCGCCTCTTTAATGGTGATGTGGTAGTTGCGGATCCGGGGAAATTTTTCTTCGAGTTCGTTCAATTCATGATAGTGGGTGGCAAAAAGTGTTTTGGGCTGTTGTGGGGAATGGTGCAGGTGTTCGGCAATGCTCCAGGCAATCGAAATGCCGTCGTAAGTGGAAGTGCCCCTGCCGATCTCATCAAGCAAAACCAGGCTGCGCGCTGTTATATTATTGATGATCGAGGCCGTTTCATTCATCTCCACCATGAACGTGGATTCACCACCCGACAGGTTATCGGAAGCACCTACCCGCGTAAAGATCCGGTCGGTAAGGGAGATATGGGCCGAAGTGGCCGGCACGAATGAACCCATATGGGCCATTAAGGTGATCAGGGCGGTTTGCCGAAGCAGGGCGCTTTTCCCGCTCATGTTGGGTCCCGTCAGTATGATGATCTGCTGATCGGTTTTGTTCAACACCATGTCATTGCTGATATAACTTTCACCGGCCGGCAGATTTCTTTCAATAACCGGGTGCCGGCCGTCCCGGATGCTCCATTCATCCCCGCTATGAAGTTGCGGTTTTTGGTATCCGAAATGAATGGCATTGCCGGCAAAACAGCAAAGACAGTCCATGATGGCAAGGAGGTTGCCGTTGGTTTGAACGGGAGCCAGGTAGTCGAGCAATTCATTGAGCAGGGCATCATAAAGTCCGAGTTCTATTTTTAGAATATGATCTTCTGCCCCTGAAATCTTTTCTTCATATTCCTTGAGCTCCGGGGTAATATATCGTTCCGCATTGGCCAGGGTTTGCTTGCGCATCCATTCGGGAGGCACTTTGTTCTTCTGGGTATTGGTTACTTCCAGGTAATACCCGAATACATTGTTGAAACCGATCTTCAACGACCCGATGCCGGTTCTTTCCGCCTCCTTAATCTGGAGCTGCGCCAGGTATTCTTTCCCGCTAAAGGCGATCCGGCGAAGTTCATCCAGTTCAGCGCTGACACCGCTGCGGATCATTCCTCCCTTCGCAGCCAGGGCGGGAGGGTTGTCGACGATTTCATTAAAGATTTTTTCAGCGATGTAAGGGCAGGGGTTGAGGGCGTCTCCCAGCCGCTTCAGGTATTCGTTGGAAGCGGTTAGACATTGCTGTTTGATCGTTTCCACCTGTTTCAGTCCCCGGGCCAGTTGAAGCACTTCCCGGGGGTTGATTTTTTTCGCCGGGATGCGCGAAACCAGTCTTTCTATATCTCCGCACAGCTTGATATGCTGGCTGATCCGGTTACGCAACTCCGTTTCCTTTAACAGGAACTCAACCGTATCCAGTCGTTCGTTGATCTGCCCGATATCTTTAAGCGGAAAAATGATCCAGCGTTTCAGTAAACGGGCCCCCATGGGTGAAACGGTATTATCCAGTACGCTGAGCAGCGTGTGGTTCCCTTCCGTGTTACTAGACACCAGTTCCAGGTTGCGGATGGTGAACCGGTCCATCCACAAAAAATGATCCCGGTCGATCCGCTGCAGGGACACGATATGCTGGAGATGGGGATGTTCCGTGTCTTTCAGGTAATGGATGACGGCGCCTGCCGCGGTAAGCCCGTTCTTCATTTCATCGACGCCGAAACCTTTCAGGGAATGGGTCTGGAAATGTTTCAGGAGGGTTTCGGTGGCATAGGTGGGGTCGAAGATCCATTCATCGAGCGCATAGGTGTAGATCCGGCTGTTGAAATTTTCCCTGAATTTTTTCTGCTGGTGCCGCTGGAACACGACTTCGGTGGGATTGAATCCCTGTAACAGTTTGTCGGCATATTCGCGGTCGCCCTCAGCCAAAAGGAATTCCCCGGTGGACAGATCGAGAAAAGCCAGGCCGTACTGATCGTTTTCCGCGAAATGAATGGCGGCCAGAAAATTATTGCTGTGGTGTTCGAGCAGTTTGTCGTTGATGGTGGTGCCCGGGGTAACCATATCGGTGACACCCCGTTTTACAATCCCTTTGGCCAGTTTGGGATCTTCGAGCTGGTCGCAGATGGCTACCCGGTGACCTGCCCTCACCAGTTTGTGCAGGTAGGTATCCAGTGCATGATGGGGGAATCCCGCCAGTTCGGAGGAAGCCGCCGCCCCGTTATTTCTTTTGGTAAGCGTAATACCCAGGATCCGGGAGGCCAAAATAGCGTCGGGGCCGAACGTTTCATAAAAATCGCCCACCCGGAATAGCAGGATGGCATCAGGGTACTTTTGCTTGATGGCCCGGTGCTGCTGCATCATCGGTGTATCGGAACTCGCTGTTTTAGCCATGCCTGCCCCGTTTGATCGGGAGAGGACAAATATAAAGGCTTTGCTCCCGTTACTGAAAGCCATCTGCCCGTTGTGAATTACTTTTGCCCGATGCGAAAACTGAGCATGGCCGAACTGGGCCGTAAAACGGTGGCGGAATTCCGGCAATCGGAGAAGATGCCGATCATCGTGGTGCTGGAGAATATCCGGAGCGCCTATAATGTGGG